>JBFZEO010000135.1:0-3344 GCA_041306845.1 Spirochaetota bacterium | reverse complement strand
AATGGAAGAGTATGCAATGTTATAAACGGATGAGTTTACATTACTGAATGTATTTTTGTAATTGGTGATATCGTTTATTTCAAATGAAAATTTTGATATATCAAAGTCTTCCGAGTTTAAGGTAAATGTCAGTATGGCAAACAAAAAAAGTAGTTTTAATTTCATAAATAAAAATCTCCCAAAAGTCAGTTGTCTTTTTTATCTCAAAACGGATCAATTCAATTCTAAAGGTTTTATATTCTGATTATATTTTTAGTATAAATAAAGATAGAACCCCTATAACTAATCTCGGAAGATTTGATAATAAATTTTAAATAAATCGTATTTTATTGTTGAAATTTTATCTTGCCGGTATTACCATTAATGTTAGAAGGTGCCAATTCGCTTGAATTGATACTTTGACCGACAGAAAGATGTCGATAATTACGGAGTGTTAGTACACTCCAAAAGTCCCGATTTTTATGTCGGGTGCATTGATTTCTTCTTTCCCTTAAAGCCCTTTCTCTCGCAGTTTGCAGAAGAAAGGGCTTTGATTTTTGTTCCGGTGAATTAATCATGTTTTTATACTGGTTTCGATGCCATCGGCAAACTCACACTTGACCACATTTATTTTTTCGTTTACACTTCAAAAGTCAGTTCTTATGAACAAAAGGCAACCAAAAAATATTCAGGAGCTTTCTTATTTTATGATAGTTAAAACTCCGTTCTATTTATTTACGAGTGATCCCTGGAAACGGTTTTTGTTGTCAGACAACAAAGTTTCCTATTTTACATTATCTGATAATCTTAACGAGGCAGACGGTTATAGAGTTTGCGGTTTTACCATTTTTAACAGAATTACATTCAACAAGAAAAAAGGGATATGCAGCAAGCGGTTTTCCGGTCATGATGTCGAGGCCGAGTTTGAGGGCGGATTGTCTGTGTCGTTTGCTCTCTTTAAGAATGGGGCTGGTTTTTCGATAACGGCAGGTAAATCGTTTTTTATCAGGGACAGGCGGGCCGGTGAGTACAGGGGACGTACCGGATTTTTTATAGGAGCGGATGCTGAGATTGTTGAGTCCTCAGATGGTGTGATTGTCATCAAGTACAAAAATCCTGATCGGGCTGGTTTCGGGTGGAATGAATTGTATTGTGCCTTAACTCTGAGTCCGAACTGTAAAATTAATAAACACATATTGACGGAAGGGTATCTCGATCTTGAAATTTCAAAGAGAAGCGGTTCCTCTGAAGTTGTATTTTATATGTTATGTGATAATTCATTTGATTTTATCAAATATACATCGCAAAAAAACATAACAAAGATAGATCAGCTGAAGAAACATTTAAAAGAGAATTTCCTTCTTAATTACAGATATACAGCTTTTCACTCGGATGATAAACAGCTTAATAAAAGTTTACTTGCCGCATTTTCATCGGCAGAGAGTTTTATGATGCGCAAGAATGATATCCCCGGTATATGGGCCGGTTATCCGTGGTTTGATAACAGTTGGGGGCGCGACACTTTTATCTCGATGCCGGGGATATGTTATGTGACAGGTAAATATGAGGACGCTTCCCATATCATAGACGGGATTCTTGAATATCAGAACCTTGATAAAAAGAGCCCTTTCTATGGAAGAATTCCAAACGTTGTTTTTGCAAAGGATAACATTCTCTACAACACAGCGGACGGAACTCCGTTGTTTCTACGGGAGCTCTATGAATATATAATCGCGTCAGGTGACTATATGCTCGCAGTGCAGAAATGGGACAGGATTTCCCTTGCGATAGATGAGGTTTACGGGAAACATAAAGATGAGAACGGTCTGGTGAGGAACGAGGATGCGGATGACTGGATGGACGCACGGCTTGAGGGCAAGGAGTCGTTGTCGCCCCGCGGTGACAGGCAGGTGGAGATCCAGGTTCTCTGGTTTACAGTGCTCCATTGTGCGGCAAAGCTGATCGATTTTATTCTTTTTTCCTGTGTGGAATGTGTCTCTTCTCACGGATTGAAAAAAGAATCTCTTATCAATAAGCGGAATCAGTTTTTAAAAGATGCAGATAAACTCGCCGACTCGATAAGAAAACTATATGTGACACCAGATAAACCGTTTATTTATGATCATATTAATTCGGACGGAACTCCTGATCTCAAGCTGAGACCCAACGTTTTTCTTGCATTTTATTATAACGGTATAAAAGGTGTTCCGCAGATATTTACTAATGAAGAGAAGGCACAAGTTGTTAAACTGCTTATGAGTAATCTCGTGTTTGAACACGGAGTTGCCTCACTGGGGAGGTTCGATGAGGATTTTCATCCGCATCACATTCACCAGTCGCACCACAAAGACGCAGCGTACCATAACGGAGCTATCTGGTACTGGCTGTCAGGTCCATTCATCAACACGATGTGCTCGCTCGGACTCCAGAACACCGCATATAAACACACAAAAAGACTGATAAAAGAGATGTTGTCGGGTGATAATCCCGGAACTCTTGCCGAACTGTGTGAGCCGTTTATCAAGGATGAAAAAGTTGCCTTTTCCGGCACATATAGTCAGGCGTGGTCTGTTGCCGAGTTTAACCGGTCTGTAATTCAGGATTACTGCGGGATTGTCCCTGATGTCGCCGATAGAAAATTGTACGTTGAACCGGCGCTTCCCTATGATGTCGGCAACGTTAATTTGAGCGTGCGGTATGGGATCTCGGAGTCGTTCAGGATCAATTATGGATTTGACAACAGATCGAGGGTGATCGGTTATATCGAGATAAGAGCGGTTAATGTAGTCAAACCGGTTGAGGTGATTATAACCGTCAACTCGGATAACATCAATAACGGCAACAATGTAGCTGTCAACGGAATAGTAATAAGAGTTGTTATAAGAGAGAGCGGAGCCGGCATCAAGATCAATATTAACAATAGAGAGGCTACAAACCTGAGGATATAAGGGGTGAATGCGGTGGACGGCTGCGACATTAAGAGCGTGGAGTCTTTCTGCCGTGTGACGAATGTTGATTATTCCCCTTATATGGAGTTTGCAAAAAACATAACTCAAGATGAGCTGGCAGAATTTAAATCGATTAAAAACGAAAATTATCTATTCAAAAAAATAAGAAAGAAAAAACCGGTAAGTCCAAATAAGGATTGATTTTTTTTGTAATTATGAATATTATTCCAGAAATTTAATTTAGCGCGGAGATAATTGATATGATTAAGAAAAATGAATATTTTGACGGTAAAGTTGCCTCGTTATCATTTAAAACGGCAGACGGCAATGCTACAGCCGGCGTAATGGTTGCCGGAGAGTATGAATTCGGCACGTCTGCAGAAGAAACGATGATTGTTACAACCGGGGAGATGTCTG
>JBFZEO010000134.1:0-3250 GCA_041306845.1 Spirochaetota bacterium | reverse complement strand
AACTAATATTGTTTTTTGTCTTAAACCCGGCGTTATTGGATTAAATTTCTTTATAGCCATTATTTATCTCCCTATGCACCTTCAAAAGCTGATATTTTATCGCCTTTTTTAAGCGTAACTATAGCTTTCTTGTAAGATGCTGTAAGACCATACTGATATCTTACTCTTTTTAATTTACCTTTAACGTTCATAATATTAACTTTTTCAGGCTTAACATCATACAATTCTTGAATAGCCTGCTTCACCATAATTTTATTGGCGTCTTTGTGTACTATGAAAACAAATTTATTCAACGTGTCACCTTTAACAGCTCCCTGTTTTTTCTTAACAACATCTCTTAAACTTGTACTTTTTTCAGATAGTACAGGTCTTATTAATACTTCATCACTTCTCATTCTATGCCTCTTCTTTTACCTTACCATAAAAAACATCTAATAACTTAGCTGCTTCTTCGGTAATTACTAATTTTTCTGAATAGTAAAGAGTGTGTGCAGACAATCTGTTGTATGAAAGACATTTTACCTTAGGAAGATTCCTTCCTGCTCTTTTAATTAGTAAATCCTTCTCAGTTCCTGCAACAATTATGGTAGTTTTAAAACCATTAGCCACTTTATCAAGAATATCTTTCAATTCTTTTGTCTTACCTTCAGCAACATTAACCTGATCGATAAAAATTATGTTACTGTCAATATTTTTCATAGACAGTATAGATTTATAAGCCAATCTTTTCACTTTCTTAGGGAGAACATAAGAATAATCTCTTGGTTTAGGTCCAAATGCAACACCACCATGATACCAAACTGGATTCCTCTTAGTACCAACTCTGGCCCTACCGGTTCCCTTTTGTTTAAATGGTTTTGCCCCTGACCCGGACACTTCCGCTTTTGTTTTTGTGGAATGTGTACCCTGTCTCCTGTTAGCAAGTTCATTTTTAATTGCTTCATAAATCACAGATTTGTTCGGTTTTCTATTAAAGATCTCATCATTTAATTCAATCTGTCTTAATTCCGCACCGTTTACATCAATTACTTTCGCTTTCATCACAATATTCCTTTCTTAAAAAAGTTAATTTTTTTTACACGCTTTTTTAATTACGAGTTCCGTGTTTTTCTTTCCAGGTAAAGCGCCTTTAATTACCATGATATTTTTTTCTTTATCGATGCTTACTAAATTAAGGCTCTGAATAGTAACCTTCTCAAAACCCATTCTACCGGCTCTTTTAAGCCCTTTAAAAACTCGTCCTGGATACTCACAGTTACCTGTAGATCCATTCTGTCTGTGAAATTTAGATCCGTGAGTTGCCCTACCGCCATGGAAACCCCATCTCTTCATTACACCCTGAAAACCCTTACCGGATGACAACCCGGAAACGTCTACGAATTTGACATCATCAAAAATATCCAACGCAACTTCTTGCCCCTTTTCATATCCGGCAACATCATCCATTCTGAATTCTTTTAAAATTCTTTTAGGAACAATATCTCCAAATATCCCTTTGTAAGGTTTTGTTGTGTGTTTAGCTTTAAGATCTTCAGTTCCGATAATTACCGACTGATAACCATCTTTTTCTAAAGTTCTTTTACCAATAACAACATTCGGGCTAATTTTTACTAAAGTTACGGGAAGTAATGATCCACCTTCAGAGTAAACCTGTGTCATTCCAACTTTTCTTCCAATAATTCCTAACATAAATCCACCTTAAAAAAATTAGTATTGTTTAATATCAACATCAACACCAGCAGCCAACTCTAACTTCATCATTGATTCGAGTGTACCATCAACAGGTTCGATATCTATGAGTCTTTTGTGAGTTCTCATTTCAAACTGCTCTCGTGATTTGATATTAACATGAACTGACCTAAGCACGGTCACTTTGTTAATTGAGGTAGGTAATGGTATTGGACCAGAGATCTTAGCGCCAGTTTTTTTAACTGCGGTTACTATTGACTTAGCAGCCTGATCTACAAGTTCGATATCATAGCCTCTTAACCTAACTCTAATTTTGTTCAATGCCATTGATATCCCTCTTTTCACAAAAATATATTTTTAGAACCCGGCAAAAATATCATTTTTTCGTTAAATAATCAAGTGTTTTCAACAAATCTTTGACTACAAGCACTAAAATACAAAAAAAGCCCTGCTAAAAGCAGGGCTTTTCAATTTTATACACTTAATTAAACATTTAAGCGTTTTTTAGAATTCAAAATTACTCAACAATCTCAAGAACTGAACCAGCACCAACTGTTCTACCGCCCTCTCTTATAGCAAATCTTAAATTCTTTTCCATTGCTATAGTAGATATAAGTTCACAATTCAATGTTACAGTATCACCAGGCATTACCATTTCAATTCCATCAGGAAGAGTAACAGAACCTGTTATATCAGTTGTTCTAAAGAAGAACTGTGGTCTATAACCAGTAAAGAACGCAGTATGTCTACCACCCTCTTCTTTCTTAAGAATATAAGTAGTTGCCTTGAATTTTTTATGAGGATTTATTGATCCCGGTTTAGCGAGAACCTGACCTCTCATAATCTTACTCTTGTCAATACCTCTCAAAAGTAAACCAACATTATCACCGGCAATACCAGAATCAAGAGTCTTGTTAAACATCTCAACACCAGTTACTGTAGTTTTCTGAGTCGGCTTGATACCAACTACTTCAATTTCATCACCGATCTTAACTTTACCTTTTTCAATTCTACCAGTAGCAACAGTACCTCTACCAGAGATAGAGAATATATCTTCAACCGGCATCTGGAAATCTTTATCCTCATCTCTTTTCGGTAATGGGATATAAGAATCAAGAGCATCAAGAAGATCCTGTATACATTTTGTCTTAGCTGCATCATTGATATTCTCAACAGCACCAAGAGCAGACCCTCTAATAACAGGAATGTCATCCCCAGGGAAATCATACTGACTTAAAAGTTCTCTGATATCCATCTCAACAAGATCAACAAGCTCTGCATCATCTACAGCGTCACATTTGTTCAAAAATACAACGATATAAGGTACTTCTACCTGTTTAGCAAGAAGAATATGCTCTCTTGTCTGAGGCATAGCACCGTCTGTTGCAGCAACAACAAGTATAGCACCATCCATTTGAGCAGCACCTGTAATCATATTTTTGATATAATCAGCATGTCCCGGACAATCAACGTGTGCATAATGTCTTTTAGTTGTTTCATATTCAACATGTCTGGTATTAATCGTAATACCTCTAGCCTTTTCCTCTGGAGCATTATCAAT
>JBFZEO010000022.1:0-7138 GCA_041306845.1 Spirochaetota bacterium | reverse complement strand
ATGATTCTTAAATTTATAAAAGTTTTAATAATTACTCTTTTACTTTCATCATGCACAACACAAACATCATCTGGAGGCGGTGGTGGTGGAGGGACTGGTAATAATAACGGATCATCGGGATCTTTAACCGTTCATTTTTACTACACCGGCGCAGATACACCATGCCTGTATGCATGGTCAGGCTCAACTAAGTACTCCGGTGTGTGGCCGGGCAAAGCTATGACTTCAGAGGGAAGCAACTGGTTTTATTCAAAAATACCGGCATCCTCAAGTAACGTAATCTTCAACTGGTCCAATGCTTCAGCTCAGACTTCAGATCTCTCCCGCTCTAAAGACGGATGGTACTATAAAAATAAATGGTTCGACTCCAATCCGGCAGATATACTTCCGGACTGCGAGATATCAACATGCACAATTTACGACATAAATAATGACGCAACTACAACCAACACTTTCGCAGTAAGCTCTGCCGGATCTTATATCGGGGACAGTTACATTGTAAAGGCAAGTGTTATCGGATTGGCATCAAGTTTTCAGTACGATACAACAACAACTAATACCGAAACATACAGCGGAACCTGGACTGATATCCCGTCTAACGGTATGATAGATATCGGCTTAGGAATGAGTGCCGGAAATTATAAACTACTGAAAATAAAGGCAACAAACAATGCAGGCTCAAAAGAAACCGAATACAAATTTTCAAAGATTGCATTACCGGCAAACAGCAGCGAAATGATAAAGCTCGGAGCCAACATAACAAGCGGCGGCAACACAAGATTCAGCATCTGGTCTCCGGACTCCGATAACGTCAAAGTTGTCATCGGAGGAACAGAATATACATGTTCAAAACAGGCCGATCTCGGATGGATAAACGAAGTCTATTACTATGAATACACCGGCAAAGTATCAAGCGGAACAAATTATACATTCAAAATAGGCGGCAACACAACACGAGACCCTTACGCAAGGATGTCAACTCCCTCAACAAATGCAGCCTCAGAATCAAGCATTTTCGTTGATCCTGACGATGTAACTTATACATTCTCAAGCATAAGCGACAGCAATTATTATCAGAACAAAACTGACGCGATTATTTACGAAGTTCATGTACGGGACTTCACGATAGGAACAAGCAGCGGTAACAAGGGCAAGTTCGGTGGAATGGTTGAAACCGGACTCACAAACAGCGCAGGTAAAAAAATCGGGATAGATCACCTCAAAGAACTCGGTATTACACATGTTCAGCTCATGCCGGTTTACGACTTTAAAACATCACAATACAACTGGGGATACGATCCGTGGAACTATAACGTTCCGGAAGATCAGTATTCCAGCTCCACCGATCCAAAAGACAGAATGACTGAGTTTAAAACAATGGTTGACGAATTCCACAAGAATGGAATCAGAGTCATAATGGATGTTGTTTACAATCACACTTACAATACTTCCGTTTTTGCGAATATTACATCATCTTACTATGACGGATTAAACCTATCGGGATGCGGAAATTCAATTGACACATCAAATCCTATGGTAAACAAATTTATCCTCGACTCTCTCAAATACTGGATAGAAGAGTATAATGTTGACGGTTTCAGATTTGACCTTGCCGGAATTTTTTATACGGAGGCTATGAACGAATGGGGAAAAGAGTTAAATAGTAAATATCCTGCGAAAAAACTTTTAATTTACGGAGAACCGTGGAACGGATATGCGAGCGATCCGAATGAATCCCAGAAAGTTAGACCCGGTAAAATCCCGACTATGACATCCGGAGAGATAGGCGCATTCAACTCAAGTTTTAGAGAGACAATCAAGGGTGATAACGACGGTAACGGCAAGGGATGGATGTTTGGAGTTAATACCGACAGCGGCAACACAACTAACATTCTTACAGGTTTACAGGGATCTATAGCTGCGACCACATCCGCCGGCGACAACTGGGCTCGAAACTTTGCCTACCACCCGTATCAGACAATCAATTATATATCTGCTCACGACAACTATTGTCTCTGGGATAAAATTAAATACTCCGGTATAACCGACAATAATACCGCTAAAGCTGTTGATAAACTGGGAATGGGGCTTGTACTGACAGCACAGGGGATTCCATTCATACACGCCGGAGACGAATTCCTCAGAACAAAGGCGTATAACAGCGACTACACAACAGCAAAGAACACTTACAACGCAAACGACAACTACAACAAGATTTATTGGGATCTTAAAACTACAAATAATGATATTTTTAACTTTTATAGAGATCTCATAACTCTGAGGAAAACGTATAGTGCTTTGCGCTACAGCACACATTCCGACCTGAGCGGCAAGGTAACAAGCCTCTCATCAGATGCAACATCGCTCGTAACAACAGTTAAAGACGGAAGCGGCAGCAATAAACTTGTCATCTGCTACAACTCGGGAAATAATACGAAAGGGTTCACCCTTCCGACTTCTGAGAACTATAAAAAGATTTTCAACAGTAATGGAAATGTAACAGATACCAATATATATTCCGATTCAGTAACAGGAGATGCCCGTGGAATTACAGTATTCTTAAAGCAATAATATCTCTCATTGAAACAATAAAGGCAGCCGGATAAAAACAGCTGCCTTTATAACACCTCATAAAAAACTGCTTTTATGAGGTGTTATTTTTTTATATAAATTAAGATTATTAAATATCACAGAAGAAATAATTTTTAAAAAAAATGTCCTACATGATCGGCATGTTGAGGAGTTCTTCCGCCTTGGCGATAAGTTTGTCGGATGAGAGCGGTTTCGTTAAGAAGTTCGTAATACCGAATTCCCTTGCTTTAAGCACCATTTCCTTCTGAGAGAGCGCCGTAACGATAACTGTCGGGATAAAGATATTGCGCTCCTGCAGCACCTTGACAAGCTGAAACCCATTCATCTCCGGCATCATGAGATCGAGAAATATCAGATCGGGCTTGTTAATCCACATATCAGAGAGGAAAACCTTCGCACTCTCATAAGTATAAATAGTCCACTCTTCCCGCTCAAGCACCGTCGCCATATACTCCAGGATATAAAGATCATCATCAACGATAGCAATACTGTGTTTATCCCGGAGCATCGCTTTCATCTGGATCTTTTCGTGAGCAAAAGAGAGCTCAACATGCTCATCAGCCGCGGCATGGTGGGTGTTGAGAAAGTCTGTTTTTATGTCCTCGATCTCATCACCATAGGCGAATGCGTCTATCTTGCCGAATGTGTCTATCGCTTTACCAAAATCATCAGTAACCTCTATACCGCTGAAATCAGTCTTAGGCATATTCGTTATAACAGCGTTAGATGTAGTAAGAATTTTTATACCGGAGTTGCTTGCCTCCGTTGAATTTTGTATTATTTCAAAAAGCAGATTTAATTTTAGCAGATTATCAGGGCTATCCTGGATATTTGTAAATATAACAAGAACTTTCATGATGTTCTTGGCATAATTAGCTCTTATCTGTGCAATCTTATATTTCAATATCTCAATCTTCTCTTTATTGAGTCCGGTAGAAACCTCTATAAAAAGGACATCGTCGTTCAGGTGGATATCAACAAGGGACTGAGTTTTATCAAGCTCGATCTTGAGTTTCAAGATCTCATTTATGTTTAATACCAACGTATCGAGTTTTATCGGTTTACTCATTATCCTTGTAATCTTGTATTTGGAAAGTTTGTCCATCGCATCTTTATCCATGTTACCGCTTATGAGGATAACAGGAATGGAGGTTGTGGTTTTATATTCACCCTTCTCTTTCAACACTTGCAAGGCATTCATTCTATCAAGGATCAGATTCATTATAATCAGATCTGGAACTTCGTTTTTAATCTTGATTATCCCTTCAAATCCGTCCTTGCACGGGATAACTTCAAAATTAAAATTTCTCAATTTTTCAGTTATAAAAGTTCTTAAGAGTTCATCGCTTTCTATCACAATAATTTTATTCATTTTACAATCCGGCAGAGTCTTATAATGACTTCCAATATAACACAAATCCATTATTTTTTCACAATAGATTAACAAATTTAACTAATAATTTACAGAATAAACGGTTCTTTACCATTCCACAATGTCAAAACATATAAAATCATTGAATTTTATCATCCATAATAATATATATAATCCGGAGCAAAAAATCTTTATGAAAAAAACACTGTTTCTCATTTTTTTAGCATTAACACTACAAATTTATCCCGGGAACATAACGGATTACACGATAAATACAGGACTCCTAAAACTGAAAGAACATAACACCACATATGTGGGATTAAGATCGATGTTTATAGAGGGTGTTTTATACCGGGCATCTGTCGATCCGTCCTCTCTCCGTACATTTATCATAAGTGACGCTGATTCACAATTTATGCCGATGGGAATAGATAATATCTGCCGGGAAATACCTCACACGTCCTACGCAAAACTTCTCATTCTCTACAAAAGCCTTATTGACAACAACACAAACTTCAGCGGCCTGACAAGGATCGCCCCATCGTTCGGCAAGTCGTTTTTATCTGCTGATATGTGTCCATCCAAGTCCGAGTTTGATCTCGATTTCTTTAAGGTCGCTGCCGGCGCCGAACACGGATTCCCGATTATTCTCTTTGTTTCCGGGGAATGGATAAACTTTCACAAGGAAAGTTTTGATTATCTCAAAGAATTAGGTGACGACGGTATCATCAACATTCTCTGGGGAAACCACACTTACAAGCATCTCTACAAAAAAGACGTGCCTGTTAACGCGAATTTCTTAAAACTTCCCGATATCGATCCTATCAGCGACATCACTGACAATGAGATCCTTTTTTTATATAAAGGACTCGGGTTTCCCGTATTTTTCAGATTTCCCGGACTGATAGCCGATAAGAAACTCGCAACTGCCGTTTACGAACTTGGTCTCATTCCACTCGCAAGCGACTCATGGCTCGCTAAAGGGGAAGGCTACAGGGACGGCAGCATCCTCCTCATCCACGCTAACGGCAACGAAAAAGCCGGCATCAAAAAAGCAATCGAACTCATAAAATCAGGATATATCCCGGGAAACATTCTCAAAGAGATAGGAAAGTCTTCTAAATGACATTTTGAGTATAAATCCCTATTGGCAGCGCCTGCCGGAATGGTATATAGTGGAGAAACAGTTCGGATCTTTCCGATAAAAACACGAGGAGTTTATAATGAAAAGAGTAGTATTATTTATTTTTATGTTGCTGTTCATAACAGCAAATGTCTTTTGCAAAGACTCAGCTTATGACAAGGCAAGATTTGCTAAGAATGAAAAATGGAAAAAATATGTGAAGGAAATGAACAGCAAGCTGTCAGGAATTGACCTCAACGTTTTTCAATCATTAATGTTTGAAAGCTCATCACCCGGCAATGACTTCGATTTTATAAAAGATATTCCTGCTAAAAAATACAAGATAGCTGATTATCAAGTTGTATCGATACCGACAGTAGATAAAAAAATAGCTCTCAACGGATGGTTTTTCCCGGTAAAAGATGCGAAAGGAACGATAGTTGTACTTCACGGTTATAGTTCCGATGCTGACTTTGGACTTTATCAGTCCAGATTTCTATTAGAAAAAGGTTACCAGCTTTTAGTGTACAATGCGAGGTTCTGGAGCTATTCTAAAACACCTGAGAAATATATGCTCTCTCTGGAAAAAGAGATGTCCGATGTCGGATCAGTAATAGCATATCTTAAAACAAGAAAAGATGTAGATATGAACAAACTCGGAATATTCGGGTTTTCACAGGGGGCTTATAAAACTGTTATAGCCGGATCAAGATATAAAGAATTCAAGGTTGTGATGGAAGACGCAGCTCCTGTTAATAGAATGTGGTGGGGAGAAAATAAAGAGTTAAACGATGCAATCAAGATGAAAAATGGTGAGGATTTTTCATCTCCGGAGTACATAACAACTTCAGTCGCAGATAAAATATCTCCGAGAGCATTTCTTATCCTGCACGGCGGTAAAGATATGTCTGTTCCGGTGAGTAACAGTCAAGCGATCTTTGATAAGGCACTGGAACCTAAGGAGTTTAAGATTTTCCCTAAATCGGCACATTGCCTCGGGATGGTGCAGGCTGATAAAGAGGACTACATAAAATCTGTTACAGAGTTCCTCGATAAATATCTCAAGTAATTCTATCTTCTGAATTATTAAAATAAACTATTATATCAAAAACGGGGCTGCTCATATGAGCAGCCCCTTATTATTCATACTTATCAGTATTTTAGCTCTTTAACCCCATTTTCTGATATATTTACAACTCTCTTTATCCTGCTAAACTTCTCATATTTTTTACTGCCGAATGTGACGTTGACCGCCAATTTGCCATTCTCCTCAGTAACAGAGAAAATCCGCTCTGTATAAATCCCGTTTTTATACTGATTTGTCTCGCCGTCATCATCAAACAGTCTGTACTCACCCGACTTTGTTCCATAAACAACGATCTCAACCGGTGCCGGATTCTTTGCATCTATAAACTGTACAACGTCTGCTATCGGAATGATACCGCCGTTTTTTACAAAAAGCGGGAGTGTATCAAGCGGAGCATCGACTTCGATGGTCTGACCGCCTTTATACTTCTTGCCGTTATAAAAGTCGTACCAGTCTGTACCGGACGGGAGATAAACATTCCTCTTAACAACTCCGGAAGTCACCACAGGAGCAGCCAATATCGAGTCCCCGAACATAAATTCGTCCTCTAACTTCAAAACCTTTTCCTCATCAGGGAAATCATAAAACAACGGTCTTGCAAGAGGAGTTCCCGTATCAGATGCTTTTCTCATCGCATCATAGAGATATCTTATCAATTTATAACGCAGCTCGATAATCTTTCTTACATCCTTCTCCACCTGCTCTCCGAGTGCCCACGGTTCTTTGTCCGGGTTTCCCCGTTCCGAGTGTCCTCTAAAGAGCGGGAATAGTGATCCTACCGCCATCCATCTTGTGTAAAGCTCTCCGGACGGGATACCTGTATAACCGCCGACATCTGCTCCATTAAACGCAATACCGGAGATCCCCATGTTTAAACCCATCGTAACATTCATCCGCAGATGATCCCAGTTAGCTGTGTTGTCCCCTGTCCAGACAGCTCCATATCTCTGCACTCCGGCAAAAC
>JBFZEO010000133.1:0-3651 GCA_041306845.1 Spirochaetota bacterium | reverse complement strand
TATAGTTATGTGCAAAAGCCAGCACCGTCTCCCCGCTCTCGATTTCTTCGTACATATTCGATTAGTGGAAAAATTTTGTTTTTAGTCCGAATGCATTCTGGTAGAAGAATGTTGCTTTTACTACATCATCAACATAAATAATCACATAATTCAATTTCATTTTATCTCTCCTTTGAAACAGCCGTTTTCTACAGACCATCTTTATCAAGTTTGTTTTTATTTAGAATGCTCATTCTGCCTTACGGAATGACCGTTCATCTTCCGCATTATAATGAATAAAACATCCTGCGTATTGTAAAAAACAGACATCTTGAAACTTTTGCAAAAACTCTGCTAATAGATATTTTTAATATCACCTAAAAAATGCTTCATATCTTTTATCAAATGAGACTGATCGTAGTATCCGGTATCAAGGGCAAGTGAAGTTCCGCAGTGTTTGTGTACTGCAAGGTTTTGATAAGCATTCTGGAACCGTAAAATTTTCAAGAATGATTTCGTTGAGAGTCCGGTATTATTTAAAAAATATCGTCCGATCTGTTTTTCTGAGATAGAATGGTAATCACTCAACTCTTGAACTGTTATGTTTCCATTGCAGTCCAGAGCATGGTTTAAAAGTAGATTAAACTTTTCATTGATACTATAGTTTTTAAACATAGAACTCATATGAGATTCGATAATCCTGATACACTCAGGGAGATTGTTTTTCCCCAGAACAGCCTCTGACATTTGACTAAAAGACCCGGAAACGCTGTCTATGTCAACTCTGACGTTCAGACTCCCGGCAGTGTCACTCTTTAAAATGTATGATATTGCCCGTGGCAAAAATCTTATCCCAAAATAGCGGAATTTCCCGTTCAATGTCATATTATCCGTTTTATCTGTTACACCGCAAATAAATGCACTTTCTCCTATAAAATCAAAGATTATATCTATGCATCCATCGGGAAGTATTCTGTGGGAGATCGCATCCGCCCCGCCGGTTTTAGTTTCAACGATCCAGTAACAAGAGATAAAGTCTGATAAATGGGATGAGGGCGGTAATTCCATATAGGTTAGTTCCGGAGTGAACAGCTGAGTATTTATGTACTGTATCGGTTTATACAATTTTATCTCCGGTTTTATAATACCTCGGAACGAATTAAATATCAAATAAAAATTTAACCCAACAATTAACAACAAAAATAAAAACACCGCACACATAACAGAAAAAACTTATTAATCACCCGAAACTTCATATAAATGTTGTTTTCTTGACTATTGAAGGAAAATAGTATAAAATTGGCAGGTTAAATAAGCTCTATTTGTATAAAAAAAGGACTATTCTCTATGACAAAACCCAACGATTATAACTCAACTAACATTCAAATCCTTGAAGGTATCGAGCACGTAAGAAAAAGACCGGGAATGTACATCGGCTCTACGGGAATCAATGGATTGCATCATCTTGTTTATGAAATAGTTGACAACTCAATTGATGAAGCTCTTGCCGGATATTGTAATAACATTGATATTATAATAAATGAAGATAATTCTATATCAGTAACAGATAATGGACGAGGCGTTCCTGTTGATATTCATAAAGAGACCGGACTTTCTGGTGTAGAGCTTGTTTTTACTAAATTAAATGCCGGCGGTAAATTTGACAATAGTAACTATAAGGTTTCCGGCGGTCTGCATGGTGTAGGAGCGAGCGTTGTTAATGCTTTGTCAAAAAAATGTGTTGTCACTGTCAAAAGAAACAATAAAATATATAAACAAGAGTTTTGTAAAGGCGTAAAAGCAACCGAGTTGGAAATAATCGGGGAAACAGAGACCACCGGAACATCAGTAACCTGGGTACCGGATGATGAGATATTTTCAGAAACAATTCCAAGTTTTGAAGTTCTATCACACAGATTGAGAGAACTTGCCTTCCTTAACAAGGGTATAAAAATAACCCTCATAGATAAAAGGGTTATAGAAAACGGTGAAGAGAAAAAAAATATCTTCCAGTACGAGGGCGGAATTGTTTCCTTTGTTAAATTCCTGAATAAAATAAACAAGCCGCTTCATGATGCAATTTACATGAAAATAGAAAAAGAGGATGTTTGCCTCGAAATAGCAATGGAGTATTCTGATTCTTATACTGAGTACACATACACGTTTGTAAATAATATAAACACACATGAAGGTGGAACTCACCTCACTGGGTTTAAAGCTGCATTAACAAAAACCTTAAACGATTTTATGAAACAATTAAAACTTCAAACAAAAACTACAGAAAAACTCGACGGAGATGATGTTCGTGAAGGTTTAGCGGCAGTTGTTTCCCTCAAGATTAAGAATCCTCAGTTTGAAGGACAAACTAAAACTAAACTTGGTAATCAGGAGATAAAAGGGATAACAGAATCCCTTGTCCACGAAGAACTTACAAAATTCTTTGAACAAAATCCTGAAGTTGCAAGAATTATCATTCAAAAAGCAATAATCGCCAACGAAGCAAAGAACGCTGCCCGAAAAGCAAGAGAAGCAACAAGAAGAAAGAGCGCCATGGACTCCCTCGGCCTTCCAGGTAAACTTGCCGATTGTTCAGAAAAAGATCCGATGAAATGCGAAGTTTATCTTGTCGAAGGGGACTCTGCCGGCGGTTCGGCGAAACAAGGTCGCGATAGAAAGTTTCAGGCGATCCTCTCTCTCTGGGGTAAGATGTTAAATGTTGAAAAATCGCATGAGGGTAAAGTTCTCGATAATGATAAACTTTTCCCGATCATACAAGCTGTCGGAGCCGGAGTTGGAGACGACTTTAATTACGAGAAAGTTCGTTATGGCAAAATAATAATAATGGCCGATGCCGATGTCGATGGATCTCACATCAGAACACTGTTGTTAACATTCTTTTACAGATACATGAAACCTCTTGTGGAAAAAGGCCATATCTACATTGCCATGCCGCCGCTTTTTAAAATTGCAATGAAAAAAAGCAAAGAGGTTGTTTACGCTTATTCAGATGATGAAAAAGATAAATTTTTAAAAGAGCGAGGTTTATCACAGGATGATGTCTCAATCCAGAGATATAAAGGTCTGGGAGAGATGAATCCGGAGCAGCTGTGGGAAACAACAATGGATCCGCAAACAAGAAATATCATAAAAGTCACACTAAATGACGAATACGCTGCCGATGAGATGTTCTCAATATTGATGAGTTCTAATGTTAAACCTCGTAAAGATTTTATTGAGATGAATGCAACTTATGTTAAAAATCTCGATGTGTAAAACTAAAGATAATAAAAAATCCCGATCGTTAACCGGTCGGGATTTTTTATTTCTCGGAGATTAATCTATCAAATCAATAATAAGTGTAATTTGCAGTAAAATTCACAGAACCATCATTATTGTAATAAATTATTTTCAAGATGTTATTAGATGAATCATAAAAATATTCAAAACACATATATTTTTCCTCACCATCTTTTTCTTCATAACATTTTGTTAAATAATAAGTATTTTTATACTCAAACATAAATTTAGAAACAGAATAAGCTCCGGAACCATATGTTTCCCAGCTGTAGCAATTTTGTTCTATTAATACGTCTCCATCATATACTCTATTTGTGTACCAATAGCAGATTTCTGGATCATCTGAGTCATCCTCATAATACGACTCCTTCGTGA
>JBFZEO010000132.1:0-4232 GCA_041306845.1 Spirochaetota bacterium | reverse complement strand
TCTGCATCTTTTAAGATAGACTGCATTTTCTTCATTATAAATGTTCTCAGTTTTTGAGCCTTACCGTAATATTCATCGTAATATCCGGAGGAGAGGACGAAGTTGCCGAGTATAATTCTCTTTTTCACCTCTTTACCAAACCCTTCCGATCTGGAGCTGAGGAGCATCTCATCGTAGTTTTTCTGTTTATCACTTCTGTATCCGTACTTAACTCCGTCATATCTTGACAGGTTGGAGCTTGCCTCGGCAGTAGCGATAAAGTAGTATGTTGCAATTACATATTTTAACTCTGGGAATTTCACTTCGTTAACGGTGATTCCCGATTTCTTAAGAGCTTCTATAGAATTTTTAAAGTTTTCTTTTATTTCCGGAGCGATCCCTTCACCCATAAATTCTGGGAAGTAGACTGCCTTGAGTCCTTTGGTATCGGTGTCGATCTTAGCGGCAAAATCCTCATTCTTATCGTAAAGAGATGTTGAGTCGCTGCCGTCACTGCCGGCTATCGCATCGAGGAGGAGCGCTGCTCCGTAAACGTCGTTGGAGAATGTGCCTATCTGGTCAAGCGATGATGCATAAGCTACAAGTCCAAATCTTGAAACAAGTCCGTAAGTCGGTTTGATCCCGGTGACTCCGCAGAATGAAGCAGGCTGTCTTACAGAACCGCCTGTGTCACTGCCAAGTGCGAGCGGAACCAGACCGGCACCAACAGCGGCAGCAGATCCGCCGGATGAACCTCCGGGAACTCTCTCTGTGTTGTAGGGATTTTTTGTATTAAGATAAGCCGATGTTTCCGATGTGGAGCCCATGGCAAATTCGTCCATATTTGTCTTGCCGATTATGATACCGCCAAGTTTTTTGATCTTGTCAACCGCTGTTGCATTGTACGGCGGATTGTAGCTGCCCAGGATCTTTGAGCCGCATGTCGTGTGCAGTCCCATAGAATGGATATTATCTTTCACTGCGACAGGCATCCCGTCCAGATCGCTTAACTGTTTGCCTGATGCCCACCTTTTGTCACTCTCGCCAGCAAGTTTTATTAACTCACTCTCATCAGCCACGCTGATAAAACATCCGAGAGCTCCGTCATATTTCCTTATGGCAGATAACGAGGCTTTAACTATAGCTTCGCAGGTTATCTTGCCCTCTTTGCGCATTTTTAACAGGTCTCTAAATTTGATTTTACATACATCATCCATAAACAACACCTCTATTATAACTTTATAGCACTCAGTAACATTCTAACAAAAAACTAAAACTCGGCACTTTTGAAAGTGCGCGGGAACGGGATAACGTCACGTATGTTCTGCATCCCTGTAACGAACTGGACAGCCCGTTCAAAACCGAGCCCGAAACCGGAGTGCGGCACCGAACCGAACCGGCGCAGGTCGAGATACCACCAGTAATCTTCCTTATTTAATCCGAGAGATTCGATCCTGCCGACAAGTTTGTCGTAATCAGACTCTCTCTCGCTTCCACCGATTATCTCGCCCAGCCGCGGGAATAAAATATCCATCGCCCGCACCGTTTTTCCGTCATCGTTCAGCTTCATATAGAAAGCCTTAATCTCTTTTGGGTAGCCGGTAACAATCACCGGTTTATTAAAAACCTTTTCGGTTATATATTTCTCGTGTTCCGACTGGAGATCCATTCCCCACTTAACCGGATAATCAAACTTCGCATCAGCTTTTAGAAGCAGTTCAACGGCCTCTGTATAAGTTATCCTCTCAAATTTGCTCTCGATGATAGAAACAAGATTTTGTTTCACGCCGGGGCAAACCCATTTTTCAAAAAAATCCATATCTGTTCCGCAGTTATCAAGAACATATCTGAAGATATACTTCAGGAACTCTTCTGCCACGTCCATGTTGCCGTATATATCGCAGAACGCCATCTCAGGTTCGATCATCCAGAACTCAGCAAGATGTCTCGTCGTGTTTGAGTGTTCCGCTCTGAAAGTCGGTCCGAATGTGTAGCAGTTGCCGAGCGCCGATGCGAACAGCTCACCTTCAAGTTGTCCGCTGACGGTAAGGTGCGCCTTTTTACCAAAAAAATCTTTTGTATAATCAACGCCGGTTCCATTCTCGCTCTTAGAGAATGGGACTTTGTCGAGCGGCATCGTAGTTACCTGAAACATCTCACCCGCGCCCTCGCAGTCGCTTGCGGTAATTATCGGTGTGTTGACATACAAAAAACCTCTCTCCTGAAAGAATTTATGTACAGCAAAACTCATAGCGCTTCTTACCCGCATAACAGCGCCGATGGTGTTAGTTCTCGGCCTTAAATGAGCTATCTCACGCAGGAATTCCAGCGAGTGTTTCTTTTTTTGAAGCGGATATGTTTCCGGGTCTGCTTTTCCGTAAATGGTTATAGAATCGGCCTGCATCTCAACACTCTGTCCGGCACCGCCGGATTTAACAAGTTTACCTTTTACAGAGATACTTGCACCGGTTGTTATATCGGTTATAATTTCGCTGTAACCGGGAACGGTTTCATTCACAACAACCTGTAAATTTGCAATCGTCGACCCGTCATTGAGCTCTATAAAACTAAACCCTTTTGCTTCCCGTTTCGTCCTGACCCAGCCGTCCACAGTTATCTCTCTGCCGTCGCCGGGTAATGTTAATATATCTTTAATCCTGTCGGAACCCATCTTGCAAAATCTCCGCTTATTAATAAATCTTCTTATACAATAATAAAGATAAAAAATCAAATTATATATGGAAACGAATTTTAAAATTAAAAAAGTTCTTGATATAATTAAACATATTTCTTATAATCTTTATCTATTATGACAATAACCGATTTACCAATAAAAAAAATAATTATTATTGCTCTTTCAGTGATTTTTGCACTGATATTAGTTGCAGCTGCTTACACTATGATAGTTTACATTTCGTACATCAAGGATAGAGAGGCAATTTTTCTTAAGATTGATGAGTTCTCAAGAGTTTTAAAGAGTGACAGAGAGACGAATGTGACTCTTGACGGCTCCATCTCTGATTCTCATGCCTCGATAGTCAAAGACCGCAACGGCGTGGTAATAACAAGATTTACAGAGGAAAAATATAAGTTAGCTCCGTTGACTGAGATGCCGTTTTTCCTTATAAAAGGTTTTGTTCTGATCGAAGACAGAGACTTTTTTGATCATAACGGTATAAATCTGATAAGGATAGCAAAAGCATTCTTCAGCAATGTAGCATCGATGGGCAGAAGCGGAGGCGGATCAACGATCTCCCAGCAGCTTGCAAAAAATCTTTTTACCAAATCTGAACGAAGTATCAAACGAAAGATATATGAACTTTTCTGCACATTTGAACTGGAGAAAAAATTCTCAAAGGGCGACATTTTACAGATATATCTCAACTCAAATTATCTCGGACACGGTACTTACGGGATAGCAAATGCGGCAAACTTTTATTTTAAAAAGGAACCGTCCGAACTGACGATTGCCGAGGCTTCGCTTCTTATAGGAATGAACCGGTCTCCGGAGAGATATTCGCCGATAAACAACAGAGAAAATGCCGTTAGGATCCAGAAAGTTGTAATTAATCAGCTTGCAAAAGCAAAACTAATATCTTTTAAGGGTATCGACAGGGAACTTAAAAGATTCTGGACAAAATTTGATGCTGTTTCCTCTTACGGAGAGCAGTCGATCTGGAAAACAGATATTAACAAGTCGGGATATCTGACGGAGTATGTCAGACAGCTGCTTGAAAAGGAATTTAACTACGATAAGATAACAAGGGGCGGGCTGATCGTAGAAACAACCTTCGATATAGAAAAGCAGCTCCTTGCGGAGAAACTTGTAAAGGAAAATATAAAATCTATCCGCGATAAGGTTAAAGCGGACTCAGAGAAGTACAAAAGAAATTATACTGATGAAGATATGAAAAAACTCGAAGGGGCATTTACTTCCGTCAACTTTAATAATGGCGAAGTTTACACGTTAGTCGGCGGTTCCGGCTACACATTCGGCAACCAGTTAAATAGAGCGGTGAACATAAAAAGGCATATCGGATCTTCTATAAAACCGTTTATTTACGCTGCTGCTCTTGAGAAAGGGGAATACGATGGATTACCGCTTCATCCATTCACAAAAATAAAAGACGAAGTCGTCACATATAACGTCGGAGGCAAGAAATATACGCCTAAGAACTATCATGCGAACCATAAATCTGGAAACATGGTTACTTTATATGATGCTTTGAGAACCTCGCTAAACACAGTTTCTG
>JBFZEO010000020.1:0-11002 GCA_041306845.1 Spirochaetota bacterium | reverse complement strand
ATTTATCACTGAGCGACAGTGGATTATAGATTCATTGGGATTCATAAGTGATAATACCGTTGCGGAGAATGTAAATTGAGCCTCAAAACATCTATATTATCTGCAAATATAGTATTCTCGCATGATTATTATACCGGGAATAGCTGTATTAACAGATAGATAAATGTTTTATGAGTAAGTTTTTGTCTTTAGAATTTAGGAAGTGTTCTGTATGATTAAAGCTGTTTTTTTGATGCGTATGGTACTCTCTACGATGTGCATACAGTTGTGAGAAAATGCGAAGAGATATATCCGGGAAATGGAGTAAAGATCAGTCAAATATGGAGACAGAAACAATTGGACTATATGTGGATCAGATCGCTTATGGATACATATACAGATTTTAGATCAATAACAGAAGATGCACTTTATTATGCCCTGGAAGAACTTGGGTTACAGTTTGATAAAGAGATAATAGAAACTATTTTAAATGAATATCTGCATTTGAGCCTTTATCCGGAAGTCATGGAGGCATTAACTATCTTTCGTCCCCGCAAACTTGCAATTTTGTCAAATGGGAATTTGCAGATGCTTGATAATCTGACAAAAAACACCGATCTCGACAAACATATTGATGAGATAATAAGTGTTGATGAATTTAAAGTTTACAAACCAAAACCTGAAGCGTACCATCTTGCAGCAAAGAAATTACTATTGAAAAAAGAGGAATTTCTCTTTATCTCGTCAAATGGCTGGGATGTAGCCGGTTCAAAATCATATGGATTTACTGTGGGCTGGCTCAATAGATTTAAGAAGCCGGCTGATAGACTGGGAGTAGTACCCGACTTTGTCGCTTCCAACCTCAAAGAATTAGCACTTAAAACAAAAAACATATAGATTGCCGGTAATTTTATCATTAGCGGGACACTTGTTGTTACAATATAGCTTATAGAAAATGAGCCTTATATGGAAGATCAGGATACGAGAAGGATCTTTTATATGAGGTTTTTTTATTTTCATACCATAAACCAGCCTGCAAATAAAAAAGTTATTGACTTTCCTTTTGTTGTGTAGTACATTGTGTACAACACAACAAAAGGTGGTAGTATGGAATCAATTCTCAATGAACTTGAAAAATTCAATTTTTCCAGAACAGAGGCTCAGGTTTATGTGACACTTGTACAACATAACCAGCTTAATGGCTCACAAATCGCCAAGTTATTAAACACTTCAAGATCGACAGTTTACGCTTCTCTAAATAATCTTCAGCATCGCGGTGTCATTTACCTTTTACCCGGGGAATCTAATTTATATAGAGCTGAAAATCCCGAAGTGCTGATCGAAAAACTTAAAACCGATTACATGAACTCTGCTGACACATTGAAAAAAAACCTCTCCATTCTCAATAAACCGGATCAGGAAGAATGGTATATGAACATAAAAGGAACGGATAATTTTATCTCAAAAACAAAGGAGATCCTCCTTACCGCGCAAAAAGAGATCTATATGAACACCTGCATCGATCTGCAAGTATTTAAAAATGAATTTATCGAGCTAAACAAACGCGGCGTGCGAATCATAATTTTTACTTTTGACAAATTGGATACTACCGATCTTCATGTTGAGATGTACTACCACCCGATCGAGTCTGACTGCTGCGAAGAGAATAATACGATGAGAGTTATGCTTGTCGTGGATCGGCAAACTACACTTATAGGCGGCCGTCATGGGAATGAGGAGGTTATCGGTACATTTACAAAAAATCCGCTTTTAGCATCCATAGTGGCAGAACACATTCACCACGACATCTATCTGCTACGGCTTAAAGAGAAATATCACAAAGAGATTATTGACGAAACAATACTAATTGGTTCCATGCTTGAAAGAAGAGAGGACGCTGTTGAATCGTTAAAATACAAAGGTGGAAAAGAATGATAAAGAATACTAATTACTACAAAATGCTCTTAAATATAGCAATTCCTGTTTCGATACAAAGTTTGATCCAGTCATCGTTAAATATGATCGACCAGTTTATGATCGGAACTCTTGGTAAAGAGGCAATTGCAGCAGTAGGTGTCGGATCAAGACCGCTTTTTATTATGTTTTACATTTTGATGGGGGTATCAGGGGGAGCTTCCATTTTTATCTCACAATACTGGGGCAAAAAAGACACTAAGAATACAGCTCAAGCTCTTGGTCTAACAATAATCCTTGGAGCAGTGGTGAGCGTTTTCTTTACAATTTTTTCTTTATCGCTGCCCGACTTTTTCCTGCAATTTTTTACAAAAGATAAAAAGGTGATAGAACTCGGAGAAAGTTATCTAAGATACACCTCTTTAGGGTTTATCCCGATGATGCTCGTTGTTGCTTACTCAGCCGTCCTGCGTAGTTCGGGACACGCCCGGATCCCTATGTATGCGGGGCTGTTCACCGTCTTAGCAAATACACTCTTAAACTACCTGCTTATATTTGGTAATTTCGGTTTCCCGGCAATGGGGGTAAAAGGTGCAGCAATAGCAACATCTATAGCAAGATTATCCGAATTTCTTATAATACTATTTATCATATATTACAAAAAACTCCCCGGAGCATTCAAACTAAGAGAACTCGTCGCAATTAAGTTTGATTTTATAAAGAGATATTTTATCACTTCGATCCCTCTTATAATAACCGAGTTTGTGTGGGTACTGGGAGACTCTG
Organism: Spirochaetota bacterium; assembly: GCA_041306845.1. Classification (GTDB taxonomy): domain Bacteria; phylum Spirochaetota; class GWE2-31-10; order GWE2-31-10; family GWE2-31-10; genus JBFZEO01. Next base: position 8,323 of record JBFZEO010000020.1, on the reverse strand, counting down.
CATTCTCAGCGATTTACAGCAGAATGGGGACGGATGAATTTGCAGCGATAACAATAACATTTCCAATACAAATGCTGACAATCGGTTTTTTTACAGGATTGAGTACCGCTACTCTTGTCATGCTCGGTAACAAACTTGGAGCAAATGAACATGAAACGGCTTATAACTACGCAAGACATTTTATAAGACTCGCTTTTGTTGCGACTGTTGTCACAGGTTTTTTCGTGATACTTTTATCGCATCTTTATGTCTCAATTTACAATGTTGCACCGGACATTCAGGATATAGCGATCAAAATACTTATCATCTTTGGAGCGATCTTATGGGTCAAGGTACTTAATATGACAATCGGCAGCGGTGTCTTAAAAAGCGGAGGGGATACGAGATATATACTTGCCCTTGATGTGCTTGGCATGTGGGGAATAGGGGTTCCGCTCGGATTATTCGGAGCATTTGTGTTAAAACTCCCGATCCATTTTGTTTATATTTTGGTTTCCCTCGAAGAGGTGGTAAGGCTCGTACTCGGATTTTACAGGACTTATTCTAAGAAATGGCTTAACAATGTAACTTAAATAACAAGGAGATGTAACTATGCAGACAAAATTTTTTGATGACACAATTATTTATCAGATTATGCCGGACAGATTTGCTATCGGTGGAGGTAAAACAATCCACGATAAGATGAAAGCTGGTCTCTATCCCGAACGGGCAGTACCAAAAGAGTGGACAGATCTCCCGAAAGAACACCCTGGAGTTCAGTATGATTTTTTCGGCGGAGATATAAAAGGGATAATAGAAAAACTTGATTATATAAAAGAACTTGGTGCGAATACTGTTTACATTACCCCATTCTTTCCATCTGAAACATATCATAAGTATGATGCTGTTGACTTCAGGGGGATCGATAAGGCGTTCGGAAACTTTGAAGACTTTGATGAGCTTGTCAATAAACTTCATGCTCTTGATATGAAAATAATCGTTGATATTGCGATAAATCATCTGTCAGACAAGCATCCCTACTTTGTTGATGCGATTAGTTCCATTAACTCAAAATATAAGGATTATTTTTATTTTACAGAGTACCCGACCGAATATACTTCATGGTGGGGACATAAACATATGCCGGAAATAAATTATACAAATAAAGGGGCAATTGAGGAGTTTATCACCGGTGAAAATAGTGTCATAAATACATGGATGAAAAAAAATGTTGACGGGATACGGTTTGATTGTGCCAACGATCTTGGACTTGAGATTGTTGCACTGATAAATAAAACAATAAAAAAAGTGAATCCTGAAACCATGGTAATTGGTGAGATTGCAAATTTTGCACCGGACTTTGCCGGAGAACTTGACGGAATACAAAGTTATTTTGTCACAAGCAGCATTTTTTCACTACTGTCAGGAAAAATAAATGCTGCCCAGTTTGGTAAAAATATCCAGAAGGTTTATGATGAGTTCGGCAGGGAAAAAGCTGCAAGAAGTTATATCATGGTTTCGTCGCATGATTTCCCGAGACTTTTAAATTCTGTAAAAAATAACCTGAATAAGCATTATATCGCATTAATTCTCCAGTTTACACTCCCCGGTACACCGATGATCTATTACGGGGAAGAGATCGGTATGACCGGTGCAAAAGATCCCGAAAATAGAGCAGCAATGATATGGGATAAAACAAAGTGGAATATGGAATCGTTTGAGTTCTATAAAAAGATGATCGCTATAAGAAAGAGTCGTCCGGAACTTAATGGCGGTAAATTTATGGATCTCTCATCCTGGCTTGATAATGGAGTTATCGCCTACATGAGAATAGGCGATGAAATACAGGATTACTCATTAGTTGTCATAAACCCGACCGATGAAGAGAAGAGTTTTGAAATATATATCCCATACTCATACCTCCATGCCGGTATCATCATGCGTGATATGTGGAGTGATAAATCGGTTACCGTTGATGACTCCAACTTTATGATAAGTATCGGAGCTGGCGGGTTCTCGATCTACACGCCCGATTACACTCACAAGCCTAATTTCACATTTTATAAAAATGCAGCTAAGGAGGGAAGCAAATGAAAGCAAACAAAACTTTTTTATTCATAATATTTGTTTTATCAAGTTTAATCAGCGTTTTTGCTGCGAAGGTTCCCATTCATGCAGAATGGGCAAATGGTGCCATCGGATATCAGATATTTTTTAAGTCATTCTATGATTCGGACGGAGACGGTATAGGAGATTTTAACGGTATCACAGCAAAGCTTGATTATTTAAATGACGGGAAGCCGGGCGGTAACGATCTTGGCGTTGATTTTATATGGTTTACCCCAATATTTAAATCGGGGAGTTTTCACGGATACGATGTAAGGGATTATTATACGCTGGAACCTAAACTTGGTACTATGGAAGATTTCCAGAGGCTTCTTGATGAGGCTGAAAAACGGGGTATTAAAATCATAATGGATTTTGTGATAAATCATTGTTCAGAAAAACATCCATTCTTTCAGGATGCGTTGAATAGTAAAAACTCCGATAAGAGGGAGTGGTTTACATTCTCCGAGAAACCTAAAACATGGCCGATCTGGGACAACATTCCTCATGACTTCACCAAAGGGAAAAACGGTGATTATTACTGGGGAACTTTCGGCAGAAACCCCGACTGGAATTTAAAAAGCAGTGAAGTGACCGCCTACTTTTATGAGGTAGCTCAATTCTGGATGAAGAAAGGGGTTGACGGATTTAGAATCGATGCGGCAAGGCATCTGATCGAAGAGGAGATTGACGGGAAAATCGTCACGATGCACACCCCGTCAACTTTGAAATGGCTTAAAGATTTCACTGATTTTATACAGGACGATTACCCGGAGGCACTCATTATCGGTGAAATCTGGGATGAAGCCGATAAAATAGGATTATATACCGATCCTGACAAATGCGGGATCTCTGCAACTTTCAATTTCCCGGTGAGAACAGCTATAGAGGAGCTTGGTAAAAATGGTGCCGATAAATTGGGAAGAGTTGTAGAATACTCAAAAGGTTATCTGCATAGAAATGCAATTGATATACTTTTCACAGGAAACCATGATATACCGAGACTTGCAACTCTTATTCCGGACAGCGAAATGTTAAAAGTGGCTGCAAAAATTATAATTTTGACTCCGGGGACACCGATGATCTACTATGGGGATGAGTTAGGGACACTTGGGGCTGCCAATTCATCCGGTGATATAACTTACCGGGCTGTTTTCCCGTGGAGTAATGGGGCTAATGCCGGGTTTACTGCCGGTCCTAAAGCTGGAGCTTTATTCCCGGCAAACTGGAAAGAGAGAAATGCAGAAAGTGAATTAAAAGATAAAAAATCGATATTATCTGTTTATAGAGAGTTGATCCAGTTGAGAAAGGATTTGCCCGATTATGCGAAGGGGAAATTTGCCGGACAAGACTCGACTAAAGAGATCTACTCTTTTTATGTGGACGGTGAGTCGCATGATTATTTTGTAGCAATAAATGTGACTGCGAAAAATACCAAACTTGTAGTTGACGCATCAAAATTGTACAAATTACCCGGATTAACAAAAGAACAGGCTGTAAAACTTGAAGAGGTTAACGCAAAAAACATGAAACCAATAGAAATTACTTCATCTGAACATAAGAATCTTGGTACAATAAAAGGGTACCAGGTAAAGATTTATGAGATAAAAATGTAATAGTGTATCGATTACAAAAGGGGGATTTTTTATCCCTCTTTTTTTTAAATAATTATTATTTATGAATAGCACTCAGCTCATAAAATTTAAATTAGAACTTTACTAAAATCTTGTAATTATACTATACTGGATTGAGTTGTCATAAGATAAAATAAATTCAGGAGATTAACTTATACATGGAAGTTTCTAATAAACGATTATTTTATATTGATAATATTCGCTGGGTGATAATTATACTGGTAGTTATGGTTCATTGTGCTGTTACGTACAGTCAAATCGGCAGCTGGTATTATACGGAAGCCAAATCATTAGATACTTTTACCACGATACTATTTATTCTTTTTCAGGGCTACTGTCAGTCCTTTTTTATGGGACTTCTTTTTTTTATTGCAGGGTATTTTGTACCGCAGGCATTTGACAGGAAGGGTAAAAACAGTTTTATCATTGATAGGTTGAAGCGTCTGGGAATACCAGCACTTCTCTATATGCTGATAATTCATCCTGTAATAATTTATCTCATTATGTGGAAGACTGTATATGGTAATTCGTATGAAAATGTACCCGCAGAACTATTTAAGTATTATACCAGTTTCAAGTTCATTGGTGAGTCAGGTCCATTATGGTTTGCGCTGGCATTATTACTGTTTAGCAGTGTATATTATTTTATTAATCCTGCTGTAAGAAATAAAGAACTTATTTTTAGAAATGGTAAAATACCCGGAGTGTTTTTCTTTATAAGTCTTGTTGTCTTAATGGGGATCACTAAATTTACTGTCAGACTCGCTCCGTTTATGCGGATTGGGGAGAGTATTCTTAATATGCAGCTATGTTTCTTTTCTCAATACATTATATTATTTGTTCTCGGTATATTTGCTTACAGATTATTCAGTATAGAAAGGATAAGTTTCAAATTTGGTGTCCTGTGGTTAATTTTCGGTTTTGCAGTAAGTTTTATAGGGTTTTTTGTTATCATGATTGCAGGAGATGCTGTTCATGACCTAACATCTTTTAATGGCGGATTTACCTGGCAGTCATTAGCTCTTAGTTTATGGGAAGAGCTATCTTGCATTAGTATCAGTCTTGGTCTTATAGTTATATTCAGGGAAAAATTTAACTCCCATAGTCGTCTTGGGGCTTTCATGTCCAATAATGCTTTTTCTGTTTATGTTTTTCATGCGCCGGTAGTCATTGGGATTTCACTTTTATTGAGGGATTATGTGTTTCATCCGTTAATAAAGTTTGCGTTGTTATCTGTAGTTAGTCTGATACTTACTTTCTTATTATCCCATTTTATCCTGAGAAGAGTTCCATTCTTGAAAGAGATCCTGAAATAGTAGATTGTACGGTTACAAAAATGCCAGATCAGTATAACAATAGGTTGGAAAAAATCTGATTATGTCAATGTATTAGGAATGGAATATTATATTTCAATAATATCATTGTTTTTAGTTTACAAAAAAATAATTGCTGAAAATGTATATTTGAATAATTGCAATTAATATAGTTAAAATAAGTAAATTGGAGTAGAGGTGATAATGGATGACAAATTAAAAGTCCATCATTCTCAGAAAAAAACATAAAAAAGACTGGAAATATCACAGGATATAACTTTATATGGTACAATATCATGAAAAGGGGGTAAAATATGGGGATAGATAAAAATCCGAAGGGGAAACCCTGGGATCTTGTTGTTGTTGGAGGGGGGCCGGTCGGTCTGTCGGCAGCAATGACAGCTTCCGCATACGATCTGTCGGTACTGGTACTTGAGAAAGGGGAGGTCTGCGGAAGCGAGGTTAGAGCCGAAACTGTATCGCCAGACCCGGTTATAACAAAAATATGGGGAAGCTCATTTCTTGACAGTTCACTTGTGATAAGTTCGCAGAACCGGCTTCTTATGCATTCTCCCGGTGATCAGAAACAGGATGAAGGGGTGATGCTTGAAACTCCTCATAGTTATCACTGGGAACAGTTTATCGGCAGAATGACATCTCAACTGTTATCTAAACAAAATGTGATGATCTCACTGAAGACTGCAGTAAAAAAAGCGGTTCTTCCGGAGAAACAGGGGGGAGCAGTTGAAGCTGTTGAAACATCACAGGGAACCGTATACGGCAGGACATTTCTTGACTGTTCGGGTCATAAAACGGTAATCGGACGTCAAAAAGGGATTGGCCTTGATTATTCGCAGATTGTAGATCCGATCGTAAAGGCACGGTATTCAGGATATCCTTATCAGAAGGATTCGAGGTTTCATTTTTTCTTTATAACCGCAGGTCTCATCCGCCCGCAGTCCCCCCCTTGCGTAGTTGTTCTTTTTCCCAATGCAAAAGGGGAGGTTGAGGTAGGATGCCAGTTTTTTTCATCATACGGCCCCAAAGGGGTTCGTACTCCGTCAGATCCTCCTTATACAGATGAGTTTCTTATCTCATATTATCAGGATATTAAAAAAAATGCTCCGGGGGTGAGTACACTGCTCTCAGGACTCACAATGCAGATCGAGTATCTCACCGGGATGCCTGCAAAAAAAATGATTTCTAAACCAATGATACTTCCAGGGCTTGCTTTGTGCGGAGATGCGGCAGGATTCATGGATCCTAATACCAACTCAGGGATCATAACCGGTATGAAAAGCGCCGTGTACTGGGCTGAAGCTGCGAAAAATGCTGCTGTAGACCGGGTAAAATGGAATGATAAAATTGCTGACGGTTATAATGACAGGCTGAAAGAACTCGAGTTCTATAAAAATCTCAGGGCGAGCCATCTCAGAGTAAGCATGGCAAAATCAATAGTTTACGGAATGTGGCGGACTGCGGACATGCTCAATCTAAACTGGAAGACAGTAATGAATATGTATGACATGAATGCAAAAAGCGATGCCATGAAAGTTGATGAAGATGAATACACAAAAATGGAATGGACAGAACAGCAGTCGGTCATAAATGCGATACTCTGCGGTCTCATTGTGGGTCAGCTTGAAGAAACAAAAGTGATCCGTTTTCTTGGTATTACAAAAAAAAAGCTGGACAATAACGCATGGGAGCTTTTTGCTGCGGGGCTATATTACGATCAGATATTCAGAAAGTTCCAGGGAGATGCTGACCTTCAGGCAATATTTGATCTACTTGGGCCTGTAACACGGGTCGAGTATGCCCTTGAAAGGAACAGCAGATTCCTAATAGAAAAATATGTGGATAAAGAATCGGTTAGAGCAGCAACGGTAAGTCAGGCCGGAGATCTTCTATCGGTAATGTTTAATCAGCGGCCGCTGCTGATTAATGGCCAGAAGAAAGTTCTCGAGATCTGCAGCGTTGTCAAATCGAACAAACCGGAAGAGGAATTTCGAGAGATGATCACCGAACTCGGCGGAAAATCTGCTGTACTCGGGTACATTTCCAATCCGCAGGTAAAATCCGAAATGGAGAAGCTTCTCGGATAGAAAATAGTTTTTTTCCCGGTAATATACTGTACTATGTCTGGTTTATTACACTTCAGAGGTGACTGATAAAATAGAGTCAACTATTGTAGAGTATGATGAAGTTGTTAATTTATGTGTTAAAAAAAGTACCTTTTTTAACACATAAATTTGTTATTCGGGATACCAGAAAGATTTTTATACGGAGATCTGATATATCCTATAGGATCAAGTTTTATTTCCATTTACAAAGCCTCCCGCAATCCCGGATTCTCGACAACCATTTCTCTCTTCTCCTCAACATCCACAGACTGTATCAATCTGATTATATCCTCTCTTATTTTCATTAAAAACGGATCAACAAGAGTCCTTTCAAGTTTTGGGGTATTAATGATGATCTCCTTTTTTATCGTAGCCGGTCTTTTCGACAATACAACAATCTTGTCCGCAAGAAGAAGAGCCTCGTCTATCTCATGGGTAACAAATAAAACTGTTTTACCGGCAGCTTCCCACAAAAATAAAAGGTGCCGGATCATATCGACTCTCAGATTGTAATCAAGTGATTTGAAAGGTTCATCCATCAGCAAAAGATCTGCTTCATAGACAAATGCCCTTGCTATCGAAACACGCTGCCGCATTCCGCCGCTAAGCTCAGAGGGATAATACCCCTCAAAACCCGAAAGACCGACTCTATCGATCACTTCCGATATCACCGCGTCCCGGCAGCTGTCATTTACAAGTTTGATATTTTCAAAAACATTTCTCCAGGGGAGGAGTCTGTCCTCCTGAAATACAAAACCGGTTCCGCAGGTATTGTTAATTATTTCGCCATGAGAATGTTTACTCAAACCTGAGATAATATTAAGAAGCGTCGATTTACCGCAGCCTGACGGACCGATGATACAAACTATCTTCCCATTTTCTATATCAAGCGACATATTTTCTATAACACTGATCCCTTCATAACATTTATGCAGCGATATTATTTTTACCGCAATACTCTTTCCTTCGTACATACTTCACCTCCATTAACACCGTAATTATCTTTTGAGAAATAAAACACAAAATGATGATGAGTAACCCCCAGGCAAAAACTTTATCAGTCTGGAGATTAACCCTTGCGTCTGTTAAATGTGCACCAAGTCCGGTATTTGCTCCGAGGTATTCCCCCATCACTGCAAGTTTCCAGCTAAGTCCCATTACCACTATA
>JBFZEO010000129.1:0-2786 GCA_041306845.1 Spirochaetota bacterium | reverse complement strand
GACTGCGTGCTGGAATGGGTACTGGCGAACAGATAAAAAAACTCCCGTCCATGATGGGGCGGGGGTAAAATAATAATTATTTTAGAAAGAACTTTGGTCTAAATGTTTCTATGAGAAGCGGTAGAAGGATAACTTTATTACAAAACTACAATAGAAAAAAAGGCTCAAAGATTTTATTTGTTTTTATTGACATTGTGATTTTTTTTTAATATTTATATTAATAGACTTATTAAATAATGGAATTAACTATGAATCAGAAAGGTGACATTAATACAGAACAGGCGATTCTTGAAGCGGCAGAGAGACTTTTTATAGAAAAAGGGTTTGGTGCGACATCGACGACTGAGATCGCAAAAGTTGTAGGATGCAATCAGGCGATGGTTCATTATTACTACCGTACAAAAGAGCGATTATTTGAGGCAATCTTTGAGAGCAAGGCTAAACTGTTCACAAGTTCTTTCCTTAAGATAGGGAGCATGGATATCCCTTTCATGGATAAAATTAAGATGATAATCGAAATCCACTTTGATATACTCCATGCTAATCCCGGATTACCTCTTTTTTTCTTTACAGAATTTAGGGCAAATCTTGATAAAATAGAAACTATAAGGGAGAGCATAAGAGAATTTATAGAGCCTGTTTATCAAAAAATTAATACCGAGCTAAAATCAGAAATCAAAAAGGGTAAAATCAGAAATACAGAACTTGTGGATCTGATAATGACAATAGCATCATTAAATGCAACTCTTTTTATAATGTACCCGATAGTCAAAAAAATTACCGAGATGGATGATGCTGAGGCTGATAAATTTCTAAGTCATAGAAAAGAGGAAAATATGAGAATAATTCTAAAAAGTCTGGAACCATGATTTTTTTTTACATACAACTAATAGGGTTATTAAATAGTTTTATTTAATTGAATTATAAGGAGGACTTAAGTGATGAAAATGTTTATCAGAGCAATAATATTAATGGGCTGCACAATGTTCACATTCTCACAAACAGAGGCTGTAAAACTAAACATAGAGAGTGCGGTTGAACTCGCCCTAAAGAACAATCTCGGACTGGAGTCTGAAAGCCTGAAAATGGAGCAGAAGAAGTGGGCTAACTGCACGAGCTGGAACCAGTTCCTGCCTGCGATGAGTCTCTCAGCCTCAATCTCACGACCAAATAAAACCGATGAAGACCGGAAGATAACTATAGAGAAGGGGACTCTCTCCACATATGGGACTCCCGGTACTCCGGCATATTACACTCCGGACGATATCGATACCGATGAGTCTCTCCCGGAGTGGTACGCCGGTTTTAATCTTAACATGCAGCTCACGTTGAATGCGGCGATGTTCTTTAACGTTTATAACACAGCTCTTGATTATAGGAGCGGAGTTTTATCATTGGAGACTGCAAAAAAGAGGGTGCTGCGTGATGTTAAAAAAAGTTATTACGCAATGATGATGTATCAGAAAAACATCGAGCTTCTGGGTGAGAATGTTATAAATGCAGAAAATCGTTATAAGCAGTCTGCTGCTAACAGGCAAAATGGGACGGCAACAGAGTACAGCGTGATCGCATCGCAGGTTACACTTGAAAATCTCAAGATATCGCTTGCCGAACTTGAAAATAATTATCAGACAGCATTAATCAGATTTAAACAGATGATCGGACTTTCTGACAAGGCGGTTATCGAATTTGACGGCACTCTTGAGTTTGCCGAGATGGAATTTGATGCTGACTCTCTGATAGAAAAATATATCGATAACAGGCTGGACATTAAGGCTCTGTCAATCTCAAAATCAGTTCTCGGTAACATGAGGAATATATATTTAAGCTCGCTGACTCCGTCGATAATCATCGGTTTTACTGCTGATCCTAAGTTTCAGCACGATCTCGCCAAGCAGGAGGACTGGTACCCTAACAGTGAAAGCGACGGCAAGGACTGGACGGACAACTGGGCTCAGACAAACGGAGCTCTAACTTTTACAGCATCTATACCGATCGGAACATATATTCCATTCTCAAAAGAACAAATGAACATAATAAATAATGAGTACAGTATAAAACAGATCAAAAACTCGATCGCTCAGGCAAGGCAGGCCGGCGAGCTCGAGATAAAATCGGACGTCATGAGACTCAACAAGACAGCGAAATCGATAAAGAGTATCGAACTGACTGTTCAGCTCGCCGAAAAGGCGTTCAGGATGGCTGAGGACGCCTATCGTCTCGGCACGCGGGATCTTATTGACGTTGAGAATTCCGAGAATGAGTTAAACAAAGCAAACATAATGCTTCTGCAGGAGAGGATAAACTATATAAGTGCATTTATAGATCTGCAGTACGCTGTTAATGATGAACTAAAATTGATAAACGGAGGATTGCGATGATTAAGAAATTTATTTTGTGTGGAATGGTTGGGATTGTTTTTATAACTGCTGCCGGATGTAAAAACGGTTCCCGTGAATATGAGGCTTCCGGTACTTTTGAAGCGACAGAAATAATAGTTTCGGCGGAGGGCACCGGCAGGATCGAAAGGTTTGATGTGGATGAGGGCGATAATCTTGAAGAGGGGCAGTTTGTAGGTAATATAGACAATCTCCAGCTCATTCTCAAAAAGAAACAGTTACAAGCTAATATGAAGGGTGTAGAAACTAAACGTCCCGATATAGCTGTACAGATTGCCGGGATACAGCAGCAGCTTGCAACGGCAAACTATGAAAAAGAACGAATCGAAAAACTTGTAAAAGCTGATGCTGCGACTCAGAAGCAGCTTGACGATGCGGTGTCGCAGG
>JBFZEO010000127.1:0-4999 GCA_041306845.1 Spirochaetota bacterium | reverse complement strand
ATCGGGATATTGTTCATCAGGTATATCACAGAACCAGCCTTTATGTACGACTGGACATTCAAGCCCTGCATCAACAAAAGACTGTTCAAATTCATGCTGCTCTTTTTTTATGTCTCCCTGTTTACAAAGATCGCCATCAATTTCTAAAGGTTCGGGTAATCCCTGAAAAGAATCGTACACATGGAAAGTTTTATCTGAATTCACGGCATTTAATAAGCGCCTGATATATAATGAAGTTGTACCGATATTACAAGCAAGCTCAACAATGTCCCCCTGCAGAGTTAATGTCTCAAGCAGATTATCAAGGATATACATTACTTGTGGAATATTAACCAGCGGTGAAATTGTCTCTTTATTCTCATTTAATATTTTATAAATCATTATATACCTTCATTGTAGCTATTTAAAGTTGTTGAAAAATGGTGTTTTGCATAGCTTTTTTCTTGCCCTGTATAATTAACGCCTGAAAAATGCTCTCTATTGAAATAATGCGACGGGAATATTTTAACATTATGGGAAGTCTTTTTAAACATTTCACCTACGTATTTATTTCCGGTTTTCCTGAACGGTTCCATATCTCCTGTAATGCCGTCTTTTTTTAAGCCGTCAATCAGCTCTTTAGCAAATTTAGAACTCTTTACTGCTGCTAATAAAGGTTGAATAAATCCCGGTCTTGACTGTTCATTTTCCCAGAAAGAATATGAATCGTATTCATCTGTAAACAGTTCATTTATAGGGTTAACGCATTCCATGTCAGCATCAACAAATACACCGCCATAGTTGAAAAGTATTTCATACTGACAAACATCTTTAACGCCGTGCCATATTTTACGCTCATAATAATAATTGATTAAGTCCTGATTTATCCACTTTTCAGCCATTATTTCTTTTTCAGTCCATAGTCTAAAAAGATAATCCGGATTCTTTTCTTTCCAGCTTAAAATCCATTTCATCGGAGCCGGTTTATCCCCCAACCATAGACAATGAATCTGTTTTGGAATTACAAATTTCTCATTATCAATAAACTTATAAGCTTCCCGATTAAGTCCATTATGCCCCACTAATGAGGGCTTATGATCGTTATGATCTATCAGTGAGGGTATAGGGAATATCATCTGAAATTTGTTTTTCATAATCCATAAAGATATTCTTTCATCGTCGTGACATTCGTTTAATGTGTCGTAAAATTCAAGCATAGATTCAATCTGATTAGTAGGCAAACAAACTGCAACCCCCCCACGGTTACGCCCTTCCATCTGATACCCTTGAATTTCAAATTGTCTCATCTTCGCTGCGTCGTATTCAGGACGAATAAAAAAGTTATATCCATACACCGGCCGGCAATGTGATATTCGCTCGGATTCCATGTCTGTTATAAACTGTTCAGCACGCTCTTTAAACCGATGGCATATGATAGCATCATCCTGGATAACGCAGTGAAAATCAGATTCAGGATCGTGCAGCCTCCATGCAGATTTACAGTTTTCTATCAGATTGTTTTTTTGATCAATTGAGAAAGGAACGTCTCCGAGTTTTTCCCGCAAATACGGGAAATTGTTTTCACGGGCAGGATGAGCCATAACGGATATAGAAAGTTTTATCCGAGGTATTTTAACCGGCTCAACTTCAATGATTTCTCCGGCGTCTAAGTGCATTTGTATAATTGCATGCGGATATTTATTTTCTGGGATATAATCGCCGTATTTGTATTCGTTAAAGTTCTTTGTCTGATCGTTCCACATTAAAATCATAATTGTTTTTCCAGAATTTTTAATACTTTTAACAATAATTTTTTATTAAATATAAAAAAAGGCAACTCCAATAAAAATAAAGCAAGGAACATACTATTAAAAAGTATATTAGAAATTAACATCGAGATTGTAACCAGTATCATTTTAATCTTAAATTTCATTTTCATCTTCTCCTCATTATCTCAACGGCTTTTGAATATTCACTTACTATTTCTGATGTTGCCAGTGCTTCAATCGCCCCAGCGAGTGCGTCCGGAGCGTCATCATGTTCTATGTCTTTCCTGTATCTGCTGACTTCTAAACTGAAAGCCTGCTGAGTACCTTCGAGTATTCTGATATTATCTTTCTGAACTCCGATAGTACCCATAATGCGTTCGTGCTTTCCTTTGCTCTGGTGTTTAACAGTCCAGAGATTTTTAACCTGATAAATCAATTCATCTTTTTTCAGTACATCTAAAAAGAATATAGAACTGTCTGAAAGTTGAGACTCAAATACGGTTTCTATTGGATGATATATATCTATAAAGTCAAGTAATTCTCGCCTTGTTTGTGGGTCTGCAATAGATTTTTGAAATAACATACCTGTGAAAATAAGTAGATCATTCCATACCCCTACAATTGCAACCGCCGTACTATCAGAGCCTACACGGTCAGAAAATGAAGGATCTACAAAACAGACTGAATACTGACATTTCCATTCAGGGACGCTCTGGAACGCTCCAATCTGCTCATTTGTAAAAGCAACCGTCTTGCCTTCCCAGATATGCAAATATTTATTTAAATTCGTTCTTTTGTCATATTCCATATCCGCTTTAAGGACTTCAGGGAACCACGGATTATCACGCCAGTTAATTTCAATTTTTAAAGTATCGTCTCTATCGGTAAGGGTATAATCTGCATGGACGGGGTCTTCTTCGAGTAAAGGATTATAAGTAAATATAATTTGACTGCCTTCTTTTCTGATTGTAGGGACAAGCACTTCGAGAGATACACGGCTTACGCTCTGAGCCTCTTCAACCCATGCATAATCAATACCCTCAGTAGATTTAATATCCTGACCGTTACCCCTTAAACCCTTAAATATAAACTCTGATCCGGTTTTAAGACAGATTATAGAATCATCGGTAATTTTAAAGAATAAATCCCATCCGTATTCAGCAATCTTTTCTGTTAACAGCTTCCAGACAGAATCTTTAATTGATTTCTGAATCTCTCTTGTACATAGTATTCTGATTTTCTTTTCAAGTGATTTTGATAATAGGAAAGTAGCGACTGTATGACTTTTCCCGCTACCCCTGCCCCCGTATATGTCTATATATCTCTTTGATGAGGTAAAAAGGACTTTGAGTTTCTCCGGTATTTTAATCCGTGTTGTTATCAGATTCAGGGGTTACACCTTCGACAATAATGTTTACAAAACCAGCTCCTGAGATTTCAAGCTGTTTCTTTTTAATCCCTAAAATGTCAGCAAGTTCAGCAAGGGAACCCTTTTTATCATGGAGCTCAATTTCGATAATATCTGTTGCAGTGGTTACCTCTTCATCTTCAGAATAGCTTTCTTTAATTCTTTTTATCTTAATTTTCTTTATTGCCCTGGTATCTATTTTATCAAAGTCACGGGGGATTAACATACCGTCTTTATATTCCATAACATTATTTATATCAGAATAACCAAGAGCTTTTAATTCGTCAAAGATAGAACCAATCTCTTTTTCTTTTTCGTTCCATATTTCATTGATTTTTTCCCTGATTGCCTCTGAAATATTAACATTATTTAACAATCTTGAAGCCATTGCTGCAGCTGACTCATAATCAAGTTCATTTGTTTCGCCTGAATAAGCCTCTAAATATGCCTTAGTAGCTACTCTGCACCGGATGTAATTAAGAACAAAGTCCTTTTGTCTATCGTTAAGCTTATCGAATGCTTTTATTTCTTCAGACATTTTTAATCCTCTGATTCTACAACTAAAGGTCGAATATGTATATAATGGTCAGGATGTAATTCAGACATTAACATAAAATATTTACCAATAGCCTCTTCTTTAGATAAAGCCATTATTACTTTTATATCTGTTATTATATTAAGTCCGTTCGGCATATCTTTTATTAAAGTAGATGCGACATAATATTTATTCATTTGTTTTAACCTTTTCATTTTATATTTTAGATTTTTAAGTAAGTCAAGTAATTTTTATAATGCCGGTCTTTGCCGGCTGTCTCCCTTCTTTCAGCCTCTCAGTGTTTGTTCTGTAAGGGTAAGGCAGATATGCTATAAAAGCCATTTGTCCGGGAAGGGCTCGAACCTTCACCGCAAGCCATTCGGACACTCTATCTAATTTTAAACATACTGCTTAACACAATCTATTTTATCCTTATGAACCGCAAGAGCTGCGCTAAGTTCTGCACCGTAAGGACGATAAGTAAGGTTATGTGTGCAAAATAAATATGCTTTGCCGTCATCGTCAATTCCAGTTGCCATCCAATGTTTAAAGCCATTTATAGGGATCTGGAAACATGCTCCCGGCTTTCTTACGCTGTCCGGGATAGATTTAAAATCTGTGTATTGATGACTGCTTACATTTATATCCATAGCAGAAAAGAAATCTTTAAGAGGTGCGCTGATATATCCGTTTTGAGTACAGAGCTTAAGCTCATACGCCTTTCTGAAAAACTCTTCATAATCATAATCAATCATTTTTGTAGCTGCCAGGCATAGCCATTTAGATAACATATTGCAGTGTTTTTTCCCGGAGTCCATAGCTTCAGAAGCGGAGCATCCGGTAACTCTCATTATTGCAGGCTGTAATTCTGATTCTTCAAACTGAAAAAAGCGTCTTGCGTTATCAGATAGAAACTGTACTGATTCGTTCATTAAGTATCTCCTTTAAAATTGGTACTTTATAATTTATTCTATCATTAAACTCTGATTGTTTCCCTATTGACATTTGATTAACTGGACGATAATAGCCGCATGTTCTACACCAGACTTCACACTTGATTTCCATAATCCGCCTTTATTTATTTAGATTTAAATAACCATAAATATATAAAAGCTAAATGTCAAGACTCTTTAATTATTTTTCTCTGTTTATTTTTTTATAAACTTTTTCAATATTTTTTTTGATAGCATCCCCCGCAGCATCCCACGCAGCAACCCCCGCAGCAGCCCCCGCAGCAGCCCCCACAGCATCCCTCGCAGCATCCCTCGCAGCAGCCCACACAGCATCCCTCGCAGCATCCCTCGCAGC
>JBFZEO010000121.1:0-2769 GCA_041306845.1 Spirochaetota bacterium | reverse complement strand
TTTGCTAAAGGTAAATATGTTTACGGATTGGCAACTTCATATTATAAAAAGGGACTCTACGATATAGCTTTTGAAACATTTAACAAGGCACTGACATTCAATCCTAATATACCGCAGTCTTATTATATGATGGGGCTTATCTCATTCAACAAAAAAAACCTCGACCAGACAGTACAGTACTGGACTAAATATGTCCAGCTGACTCAAAATATATCAAAAAAGCAGAAGATTGAAGAGATCCTGTCTAAGATAAATAAAACAATAATTGACGATAAATTAAGAAAGGAGGAGGAGGAACGGAGAAAAAGAGAGCTCCTGGAACAGCTCCAGAGAGAACTTGAAGATAAAAACTCCGATACTAAAACACTTGAAGAATATAAAATTAACAAAAACAAAGATACAAGCGAAGATTTTGAATTCGTTGAGTAAACTATAATAATACAAATTAATGGAGAGAAATATGGATAATAAAAAGATTTTTATTGGGATAGGAGCCGGAGTTGCGATTTTACTTCTGATTGCATTGACTTTTATGTTCATTTCAAAAGGTGGTAACGGCGGGAATGACACTCAGTTAAAAGAAAAAAACAACATTCTAAAAAACATAAAAAGGTATATGGATAAAGGTGAATACGAGCGAGCTCTGAATATACTTGACGATCTGCTGAATAAATACCCGGATGACAATGAACTGATAGCTCTGCAGGATGAAATCGTCGGTATGAAAAAAAATAAGGAGATGAGCGACTCGGAAGCGAAGGACAAGAAAGAGAGGGAGGACAGAGAGCGGCTCCTGAATGCGATGAATAATGTTGTCGAAAAAACAAATGAGAAACCTACAATTGTGCGGAGAGAACAGGACTCTGATAAATCACAGGAAAATGAGCTCAATCAGAAAGAAAAAGAGAAGAGAAACAAGCTCAATAAACTAATAGACGACGGACTCGATGAATACAATAAAGGAAACTACTCCAAGGCTAAGAAGTATTTTAACGAAGCACTCGACATGGATCCTAATAACTCATACGGTAACGCCGGACTTGCGGCAACCCTTTTTGATGAGAATCCGGATAATAACAAAAATATAGAAGAAGCAGTTTCTAAAGCTCAAAAAGCGATAAAAACTGATGATTCAAATGAACTGGCACACTACACTCTTGCAAAAATATACAATAAACGCGGGATGAGCGATCAGGCAGCTGATGAATACAACAAGACAATAAAATTAAATCCAAATAATTACGATGCATTTTATTCACTTGGAAAAATATATTTTAAAAATAAAGAGTTCAATAAGGCTCTCGAAAGTTTTAAAAACTGTGTTAATGTAAAAAAAGACTTTGTAAACGGTTTTTTTTATCTCGGAGCAACATATTACCGGCTTAATAAACCCTCCGAAGCAATAAATTCCTATCAAAATTCGGTAAAACTTGATCCTAACTTTGTCGAAGGATACGCAAACATAGCCGAGGTTTACAGACTTCAGAATGATTTAAATAACACCATAGAATATTTCAAAAAAGCCGCAGCTATTAACAATAAGTATATGTACCATAAAAGAATAGCAGAATCTTATGAAAGTCTGAAGAAGTATGATAACGCAGTTGAGAGTTATTTAACATCGCTATCACTTAATCCGCTTGAAAATGACAATGATAAAAACAATGCAGTTGAATGTTACACAGATGCTTCAGACTTAAAAAATACTCAGGGGAAATTTAACGAAGCTATCGATCTTGTAGAAAAAGGATTAAATATAAATAAAGAGAGTTCTAACCTTTATTTTATGGGTGCTTTTGCTTATGACAAAACAAATAAAACTGATAAAGCAATTGACTACTATCTCGCTGCAATAAACAAAAATAAAAACAATATACAGGCATATATAAATCTAAGCTCGATTTACAACAGATTAAGTAAATATGACAACTCAATATCCATAGGAAGAGATGGGATAGCTGTGGATCCCGGACACTATATGCTTTATAACAATGTCGGAGACAGTTTAATGAAGCTGGAGAAATATGACGAAGCTGTAAGTTATTACTTAAAATCGGTATCTCTCAGCAGCAATAACTATCTTATATATTTTAATCTGGGTCTGTGTTACAAATCGTTAAATAACCAGGAAGCAGCCGTAATTTCATTAAAGAAAGCCGGCGAACTAAACAAAGATAACACAGATACTTTTTATGAGCTCGGAGAGAGTTATTTTATGCTGCAGAGATATGACGATGCCAAAAGTATCCTCGAAAACATCATAAGACAAAAACCGGATTATCCTAAACGGGAAAAGATTGATAATATGCTATCTGTCATAAAAGGATAATTTTTATTCATACTATAAAATCCCCATATTTGCAGACCTATTTTTCTGTCTTATGGGGATTTTTTTGTTGAATGGTTATAATTTTTATCTAACAAAATATCTATTATTTTAGCATCTTGTGAATATACTCATTTCTATAGAATTTTCACGTGATGTTTCCTATAATGCGATTATATTGCATTATGACGTACTTAAAATCGAGTTCACTTGATTTTTGCAAAAGCCGCATTAACATCAAAAAATGTATTTTTGTAAACTTCCGTCAAACACATATTCTACCAAAATAAATCATTGACATTATTAAAACCACTTTGTATACTGCAAAAAAATTGAAAGGGTTATTATGTTCAAGAAAACATTCGGTACCAGCGGGATCCATCCTGATGACAGCAAAAGATTAACATTCTCCAAAAAAATAGTTAGCGGAGATATCCCGAACA
>JBFZEO010000120.1:0-2849 GCA_041306845.1 Spirochaetota bacterium | reverse complement strand
TCGCTTGAGAACATCTCACGGTGGATAACTGCTCGATAGACAGCAAGTCCCAAAGGCAGATTATAAGAGCGCAGCTCTTATAAAATTCCCTATCCTCTTTCCGCAAAGGAAAAAGTGTGTTTGGTAACTTTCGTAAAGACAGCGGTGCTGACACTGAGTTAGGACGCATGGCGAGCAGTAAGCGAAGCTTACGACCAGCCCATAAGAGCTGCGCTCTTATAAAAAAACTTCAAAACAAACGAAGTCCTATATCAGACCTCTCTCCGCTTACAGGATTGACTGCTATGAACTTATTATAATACTCTTTAGTAATCTCAAAATCCTTAAAATCAGAAAAAATCTTTTTTTCAATAGACTTCAACCTATCCAGATCGTAATCCTTGCGGCTGCACAATGCATTAATTATGTACATATAGATGCCGCCCTTTTTCTTAATCATCTCAATCGATTTTTGCCGCGCCTTAACTACCTGTCCGCATTTATAGAGCAGATAAATATATCCGGTTATCACAATCCCGGATACTTTAAAGTTGCTTTTTTTTATGAAACATACAAGTTTACTGATTGCCTTGTGATAATTTAGCGCCTTGACGTGGATTATACAGGAGTACAAATCTTTACGGTGAAAATCCGGAGCCGATTTATCCATGAGAGAGATGATGTCGAGACAATGCTTAAGTTTATTCCTTTTATAAAAATGGCGTAGCAGTTTATATTGAGTCGGAGTGTAGAGCGGCGACAACCGGAACGATCTCCGATAACAGGCAATTGCCTTACCGTATTTATTCTGCCGCTCATAAAGATCGCCGAGCAGATAATATATTTTAGAATCCTTCAGCGGAGAATCGTTTAGTATTTTTTCCGCAGTATCAAAGTATGACAACTTTATCAGAAAGTACCCGTAATAATATATAACAGAAAGATTTGATTTGTCAGACTCAAACATTTTTGACAGATAATATAGTGATAACTCCTTAAGATTGCGCATATTAAAAAGATTGACAAGTGACAATGCAGTGTTCTGATCGGCAGGACATATATTGTAAAGTTTATAATAGTAGTCGGCAGCCTTTTCAACATTCCCGCCACGGAGATAATATTCCGCCGCAGCCTCAAGAAAAAGCTGATTACCCCCGAACAGTGACTCAAGCACCGAAAGAAACCCTGCCGCCTTGCAGTACTCCCTGTTAAAAACCATCGCATAAAAATAAAGCAGGAGCGTTTTATTGTCAAAATAATTCTTACTATAAATAATCACAAAAAACTCTTCGACTTTATCGTAAAGTTTTTGATCTATAAGAAAGAGCATGTAACTGTTATTTATACGGATGTTTTTAGTTGTTATCCCGAAAATCAGATTAAAACAGTTCATCGCCTTTTCGTTAAATCCGAGCCGTTTCCTCGACATCGCCAGAGAGTAGAGCACCGGTATATCGTATTTGTTCATTTTGTAGAGACTCAGCAGAATGGGAACCGCCTCCTTATACTTACGGTTCCTGTAGAGTGTGAATGCGAGAGTTTTCTTGAGACTATACTCATTCGCCTTAAAATTCTCTTTTTTCATCAACTTCAGAGTTTTTTCCAGCTTGAGCTTGTTGTCTGTGAGGTTGTACAGATAGACAAGTATTATCAGGATCGGATATTTTTTGACATAAACATTTGTCAACCCCTCGAAGCAGGTGGCCGCTTCGGCGTATTTCTTGAGCTCTATATATATGACACCGAGCTGTAGTTTTGTCAGGTCAGAATGGTAAAACTGCTGTGAAATACGGAGGTGTTTCCCGGCATCATTTATTTTGTTTTCCGAGTAAAATTTTATGCCGAGTCCGTAGTGAATGGCAGCGTAGAGTGTTTTACACTGTGTTCTGTTTTTTATGAATTGAGGAAGTTTGTCGAGATGGGCGAGCGCACTCTCATATTCTCTTGTCTTATGATAACATAGTCCCAAAAAAAAGTCGGAGGCGACAATCGAGGACGATGACCTCTGCAGCCGCTCGATAGCTCCGATGTAGTCGCCTGTGTGAATGAGAGTTCTCCCGTAATAGTAACTCGCCGCACTCTTATCGCTGCCGCACTCCTCACATATCTTAAAATGTTTAAGTGCACCTTCGTAATCTTTGAGATAAAGCAGAATTCTACCTACATAAAAGTATATCTTAGTGTCTTCCGGATTATTTATGAGGCAGTTTTTAAAAAGTGGGAGTGCTCTTTTAAAATCACCCCTATTAAAAAAGTAAATTGCTTTGTTTAATGTCTCAAATTTTGTGTCACTGTTCATTCTTTTGTTTCCCGGGATCTCTTTTTTATTATCAAATCGGTATTATAATAGTAAATATTTTTCATTCTACTATTAATTGTGATAAATTTGTCAGTAAATAGTTGGTTATTTTTTGTTTTGTACGATTAATTATACGGGTGTTATATTTTAACCGGAGGGATAAAAATGTTTGTGAGTGTTACTTTTGATCTTATATCTGACGGCGGGAAGACCGGAGTTACCAAGGTTTTGCGTGAGTACGGTTTCAAGAAGGTTTTGTATAACAACTATGAGTCTTTTGAGTTCCCTGCAGTCAAACTCGGATCTCTTAAAAAAGATATTCAAGAACATCTCGATATGGATGACAAATTGAGAATCTATCAGTATCCAATTGAAAATGAGTTTAAGATAAGTTTCATTGAGGAGAGGAAATGGAAAAGGCTCTCCATAAAAACGTGATATTTCAAGATTATCAATACTGAATTTATGGGTTACAGGATATGCGGTGAGGATTTGTTTGGCATTGTTCATTTTGCTGATTTGTTTTTCATGTCGTATTTATAAAAATGAGAAAGATAGTAAGAATAGCAAA
>JBFZEO010000115.1:0-8315 GCA_041306845.1 Spirochaetota bacterium | reverse complement strand
AACATGAGTTAAAGGTTACAGATCTCATTCACAAACTTGTTTATCTGGCGAGAGATGAAAAGGATCTTGCTACTGAGAATTTCCTGCAGTGGTATGTTAAGGAACAGGTTGAAGAGGAAGCAAATTCTCTGTTGTTAATTGAGAAGTTGAAATTTATCGGTGAGAATGGGCCGGCTCTTATCATGCTCGATAGAGAATTGGCTGCAAGATAATAAAAAATAATAATAAAATTTAAGGAGTTTAAATAATGGGAAGCATTAAGGGAACACAAACTGAAAAAAATCTTTTAAAATCTTTTGCGGGGGAATCTCAGGCTCGCAACAGATACACTCTATTCTCAAAGAAGGCATCAGCTGAAGGATATGAGCATATAGCAAAGATGTTTATGGAGACTGCTGAAAATGAGTATCAGCACGCTAAGAAATTTTTCAGTTTTCTTGAGGGCGGAGATGTTGAGATAACAGCGACATATCCTGCCGGTAAAGTCGGAACGACAGCTGAAAATTTAAAAGCGGCAGCTATGGGTGAACACGAGGAGTATACTGACCTATATCCTGAGTTCGCTAAAGTTGCAGAAAGCGAAGGTTTTGGTGCCGTAGCGACATCTTTTAAACTGATATCAAAAATCGAAGCTCATCATGAAGCGAGATATCTTGCTCTTCTGAAGAATATCGAATCTCAGAGCGTATTTAAGAAATCAGCTCCGACAAAATGGGTTTGTATGAAATGCGGTCACATTCACGAGGGAGCAGAGGCTCCTAAAGTTTGTCCGACTTGTCAGCATCCTCAGGCTTATTTTGAGATAGTTGCGGAAAATTACTAATTTTTACCATAATGCCGGTTAGACCGGTATAAATTATATAGGAGTTTTATTATGACTAAATATGTTTGTACAGCGTGCGGCTGGGTTTATGATCCGGATATGGGAGATCCCGACGGCGGGATTGCACCGGGAACTAAATTTGAGGATATTCCGGATGATTGGGTTTGTCCAATATGCGGAGTCGGTAAAGATCAGTTTGAGCCTCAGGCGTAAATGTAAATGATAAAGACTGTCTCTGCAAAGGGACAGTCTTTTTTTTATTGTTTATAAAAGGTGAAAATTATGTTAAAGAAATATAAATGCAGACTTTGCGGATGGGTTTATGATCCGGCTAAGGGTGACGAAAAGGGTAATATCATTCCAATGACGGCTTTTGAAGATTTACCCGATAATTGGAAATGTCCGATATGCAAGGCGGGTAAAAGTTATTTTATTGCACAGTCTGGTTTTTAGTAAGGGGTAGAATGGTATGGCGTTAATAATCTGGGACGATATTAAGTACGGAGTAGGGCTTAATAGTATAGATGAACAGCACAAAAAACTTGTAGATTTGATTAATAAACTGCACGACGGGATGTTGAAGGGTGCGTCAAAACTGATTTTAAAAGAGATTATAGATGAGATGATAAAATATACAAAGTATCATTTTGGGTATGAAGAGGAAAACATGAAGAAGTTTGGTTTTCCCGATTTTGATGAACACAAAAAAGTGCATGATGCGTTTACAGATAAGGTGATTACTTTTCAGGAGAAATATCTTGTCGGTGAAATCCTGCTTTCTATAGAGATTATAAATTTCCTGCGTGACTGGCTGCTGACTCACATAGCCGGAACTGACAGGAAATATATCGAGTTGTTTAAGAGGAATGGGATTGTTTAGTTATAATTATTATTTGGAGAGAAAATATGAAAGCTGTTGAAATTAAGAAAAATATATACTGGGTCGGAGGAATAGACTGGGATTTGAGATCATTTCACGGCTATTCAACAGGACGCGGTTCAACCTATAATGCATATCTTGTAATCGATGATAAGGTAACACTGATTGATACTGTTAAGAATTATCTTGCAGATGAGATGTTGGAGCGGATAAGCAGTATAATTGATCCATCGAAGATCGATTATGTTATATCAAATCATGTTGAGATGGATCACTCAGGGGCGCTTCCAGATGTTATGAAGATTGCGAAAAACGCTACTCTTATAACGTCAACCAACGGTGAGAAGGGACTACTTTCACATTATGATATGACTGGCTGGAAATATCAGGTTGTTAAATCCGGCGATAAGATAAATACGGGTAAATTTGAATTTGAATTCTTGTTGACTCCGATGGTACACTGGCCCGATAATATGATGACCTATCTGAGGAGTGAAAAACTGCTGTTCTCAAACGACTCATTCGGGCAGCACATAGCGAGTTCGGAGCGGTTTGACGATGAGTATCCGCTCGGTATAACTCTTGAAGAAGCAGCTAAATATTACGCAAATATAGTTATGCCGTTCTCAATGCAGGTTAACAAGGAGCTGAATGATGCCGCTGGTCTCGATATCGGTATGATCGCTCCGAGTCATGGGATAATCTGGCGTAAGCATATTCCGGAGATTATCGAAAAGTATAAATTCTGGGCTGCTAATAAAACTCAGAAGAGGGCTTTGATTGTTTACGACACAATGTGGCATTCTACAGAAAAAATGGCAAAAACTATAATGGACGCTTTTGAGGATAAAGGGTATAAAGTTACGATATGCGCACTTCAGGCAAGCCACATATCAGATATAATAACCGAGGTACTTGAAGCCGAGTACATATGTGTCGGTTCTCCGACTCTCAATAATAATATGTTGCCGACAGTTGCAGCTTTTCTGACTTATCTTAAAGGATTGTCGCCTAAGGGCAGGAAGTCTATCGCTTTCGGGTCGTTCGGCTGGGGCGGGCAGAGTCCGGATCAGGTCGCTCAATATCTGACAGACTCCGGATTTGAAGTTGTTAAAACAATAAAACATAAATTTGTTCCCCGTGACTCTGATCTCAAGGAGATTAAGAATGGGGTAATTTCTGTTATAAATTAAGATTTATTTTTCTGTATATGAGATTTCTGCACTTAGTGATAAAAAATACTACTAAGTGCGGGAATCCATTATGTAATCTCTGAGATCGGAGAGCGGTATCGGTCGTGAGAATAGGAACCCCTGCATTCCGCCGGATATACTCAGACTATCGAGATAGTGCCACTGTTCAACCGACTCTATCCCTTCGACGATTATCCTTAGATTCAGCTTCTGTGCCATGGTGACGAGAGATTCCACAAGCGGACTCGACTCCCTTTTATCCGGGATACCGATGATGAACGACCTGTCGATCTTTATGGTTGTGATCGGGAGTTTTTCGAGATAACCGAGTGATGAATAGCCTGTTCCGAAATCGTCAATTGATATAAAAACTCCGGTTGCTCTAAGCCGTTCCAGTTTAGTAATGGCATCCTCAACATCCTCCATGAGAAAACTCTCGGTTATTTCAAGGTGGATTATACCCGGCGGCAGTCCGGAACCAGTTATGGAATTTATGAGATTATCAATAAAAGATTTATCCGCAAACTGTTTTACGCTAAGATTAATTGAGATAAAAAGGTCTTCCCCATATTCGCTGATTACACTTTTCCAATCTGAGAGCGCCCTGTCAATAATCCAGTATCCGATAGGTTTAATCAGTGCAGTTTCCTCGGCAATCGAGATGAATTTACCGGGACTTACTATTCCCCACTCAGGATGAATCCATCTGACAAGCGACTCGGCACCGATAATCTTCCCCTCAAAATCTACAATCGGCTGGTAATACAGTGCGAATTCATTGTTAGTTATCGCCTTGCGGAGGTTGGTAATAATCTTAACCTTTTCAATGGCTTTTTCTTCCATACTTTTGGTATAAAATTTATAGAGATTTTTCTCTTTTTTTGCTTCAAAGAGTGCTGTGTCCGCTTTCTTTATCAGTTCTCCGGGCGTGTTGCCGTCCTGCGGAAATAGTGATACGCCGATGCAGATCCCGATATAAAGTTCATTATTGTTTATGGTGAATGGATCGGATATGACATTGATGATTTTTTGTGCAACTATACCGGCATTGGAGTAGTCACTGAGATTATTTAATATGATGATGAACTCATCCCCGCCGAGTCTGAAAAGATAATCACTCTCACGGAGCGATTTTCTCATTCTAATAGAAACCACTTTGAGCAGAGAGTCGCCTATTGAGTGCCCGAGAGAGTCGTTTACATCCTTGAAGTCGTCAAGGTCGATAAAAAGCAGTGCTCGTATCTTCTCGGATTTTGAACGGGAGGCGAGCATGATAACTTCTTCGAGTTTTTCGTAAAACGATTTCCTGTTCATGAGTCCGGTGAGTGAATCGTGATATGCGAGATATGAGAGTTGTTCCTCAAGTATCTTATGTTCCGATATATCCTCTGTAATTCGTGCGAGCCTTACAGGTTTCTCATCCTGTTTTTTTACCCTTGTAAATTTATCTCTCACCCATTTTAAGGTTCCGTCCGGCATTAATATCCGGTACTCAACATCAAAAGATCCTTTATTGTATATATTCTTTAGTTTGTCATAGAGCATTTTGCGGTCGTCGGTGTGAATGTGCTGCATGTAGTTATCGAGTGTTGTACTTCCGTTATCGGGCATCCTTCCCCATAACGCAGGAAAAGCAGGGTTGACGTAGAGGAGATTGATAGTTTCCAGCTCAGTGTCGTATTCCAGCAGACAAAAAACATCGTTGATGCTGCCGGCGATCTGGTTAAATCTCTCCTCACTCTGGTTGATAGTTTCGTATGCTTTGACAAGTTTATCCGATCTGTCGAGGAGATATTTTACCATGGTAAATGTCGAAAAAAATCCGAAGATAATCATGCCGGTTATGAGACGCGGGAATGGATATTGTGTAAATAATCCGATATATTTGTTATGGATCAGAAAGAAGGAATCGTCTAAAGCACACAAATTTACGATTATAATTCCTAACGATATCAAAAAAAGGTTTGTTGTACGGCTTTTCTTCGCTGCAACAATACACCCGATAGCGATAATCGTAAAGAGTACGGCAGCTGCAATAAGGATATTTCTTGTGTTGTACAGTAAGCCTGTATGCGCCGGATAGAACATCCCTGCCCTGATCCCGTCCTGAGATATTAGGTTTACGGAGCTCATAAACAATTCCGGGACTATGTAACTTGCGATGGAGATAGCCAATGCAAGGACGAACGCAGCGGATGCGGCAACTCTTGATATCTTCTTTAGAATGGTTTCTTCTTTCTGAAGATATATCAATATGAAAGGATATGCAAATATCGAGAAACACATCGTCACTTCCTGGAGTTTATCCATCTCATACAGATAGTGCTGGTTGACAGGAAGCATTGATAAAAAAAGTTTTAGTATCTCAATTACGCAGTAGAGAAATGATAATCCGTTAAAAACAGTCAGAGACGCGTAGAATCCGCGCCGTGTCCGTAAAGAAATGTACCCGAACACGCAGACTGCTGTGAGCAGTGCACCGGAACAAATCCCAATGAAAATTATCTGCATTAGCCTGAACAATATAGATGAATCCATCACTACCTGACTTATATAATCGGATATATGAGTATTTATACAACAGTAAGGTGGTGATGTAAAGTTAAAAATATAATTGCCCTGATGAATCTTTTGATATTTTCATCACCTATTTCTGAGCTGCACATATGAGCAGTTTACAAAAAACAGATAATTATCACAATCTACATTCCCATTCACAAACGCTCTCAAATATGATATATGTAGTTAAATAACAACAGGAGTTTGCAGAATGATATACATAGGAAGTGATCACGGAGGATTTCAACTTAAAAAAGAGGTAATCGAGTACATCAAGACCGAGCTTAAGGAGAATGTTGAGGATCTCGGATGTTACAGCGAGGCATCTGTCGATTATCCGGATTATGCGGAAAAAGTGTGCAAAAAGGTGTTGTCAGAAAAGGCAATCGGCATAGTTATTTGCGGAACCGGTATCGGCATCTCGATTGCGGCTAACAAGATCGACGGGATAAGATGCGCTCTATGCTCGGACGAGTACTCTGCGAGGATGACAAGGAAGCATAACGATGCGAACGTGCTTGCTCTCGGCGGGCGGGTTATCGGGCCGGAGATTGCTAAGGCTGTTGTTAAGAGTTTTCTGGAGAATGGGTTTGACGGCGGCAGACATGCGCAACGAGTAGAAAAGATAAAGGCTCTTGAAATCCGTCAGGTATAATTGTTAATTATCGGAGTTTATTGTGCGTAAGATAGATACTGCTGAGATCGGATTGTTGACAAAGAGACTTCTCATCGAAGCCAACTATGTTTTGTCGGATGATATAAAAGGGGCAATCGATACCGCTGCCGTAACAGAAACTGTTCCTCAGTCGAGAGAAATTCTTGAGGTTCTCCGTCAGAATTATATCAAGGCGGAGGAGATGGTTTATCCTCTGTGTCAGGATACCGGGATGGCAATAGTTTTTATCAAGATCGGACAGGATGTCTGCCTGAAAGGTGAATATCTGCTTGACGTTGTTAATAAAGGGATTGCCTCTGCTTACAAGGAAGGGTATCTCCGCTCATCAGTTGTCGGACACCCATTGACAAGGAAAAACACCGGCGACAATACTCCCGGGGTAATCTACACTGAGATAGCTCCCGGTGATAAGGTTGAGATAAATGTTATGCCAAAAGGGTTTGGAGCAGAGAACCAGTCCGGATTAAAGATGTTTACTCCGTCGTCTGATAAAAAAGATATTGTTGATTTTATTGTGAATGGGATTAATTTGTCGGGAGGTAAGGGGTGTCCTCCGGGCGTGCTTGGCGTGGGAATAGGCGGTTCTTTTGACTACGCTGCGCTTATGGCAAAGAAGGCGCTGCTCATTCCGCTTAATGAAACTAATCCTGACCCGATCCTTGATGATATGGAAAAAATGATAATGGAGCGGACTGCTGCTCTCGGAGTCGGACCGATGGGACTCGGAGGCAGAACAACTCTCCTTGGAGTTAGAATGCTCGCTTATCCTACACATATAGCCGGTTTGCCGGTTGCCTACAACTACTGCTGCCATTCATGCAGGCATAAGAAGGGTGTTTTATGAGTTTTATTATTGATGTTGATAAACAATATGATAATCTTAGGAACAGTAAGGCGGGGGTCTCACTGCTCATAAGCGGGACGATTTATTCCGCACGTGATGCCGCTCATAAAAGGATAGCTGCCATGTTGAGCCGGGGGGAATCCATTCCTGTAGACTTTACCAACAAGATAATCTACTATATGGGACCGACTCCGCCGAGAGAGGGGAGTCCGATAGGGAGCTGCGGGCCGACATCGAGTTACAGAATGGATGATTATTTTGAGATGACATGCAAGCTGGGCATCGCTGCAACGTTGGGCAAGGGGGAGCGATCTCCGGAACTGACAAATTTCATCCGTAAATATAAAGTTCCGTATCTCATAACTATCGGCGGGGCGGGCGCTTATCTGGCAGGATGTGTCAGATCGTCAAAAACGGTGTTGTTTGAAGATCTTGGCGCAGAAGCTGTAATGGAGCTTGTTGTTGAAAATTTTCCGGTGATAGTCGCTATCGATCACAGAGGCAACTCCATCTTCGGCGGATAATCTCCGCTAAGTATCGAGTCTTACGAATTCGCCTTTAGGATTGAGGATATGGACACAGTTTCTGCCGGACTCTTTTGATCTGTAGAGTGCACTATCGGCATCGTTTATGAGGTCGTCCATTGTTTTACCCTTTTCATATCGCGCCAGTCCGATACTCAAAGTTATCTTGTGTTCATTGTCAACCTTTGCGTTCATGTCGAGGGTGTCTTTCACTATGTTTTCAACGATTAGTTGCTGCTTTACGCTCTCCATTATTCTCATGCAGGCGGCTACAGAGTCTTTATATGTTATTTTAGGGAATAGGATGATGAACTCGTCACCGCCGTATCTCGCCACATAATCATCACGTTTTACCGATTTAGCTAAAATCCTTCCGATGTTTTTAATTATCTCGTCTCCGACCTGATGACCGAAAGTGTCGTTGTAGTATTTGAAATGGTCGGCATCAATCATAACTAAAGATGTGGTTTTTTCACTATCTGCAGAACCCGATTTAGAAGTTTCCTGGAGAACAGAAGTTAGTATTTCCCTGAATTTTCTTATGTTTAATAGGTTAGTAAGCGTGTCTCTCGTTGCAAGTTTTTCGAGCATCACGTTCTTTTTTTGGAGTTCAAGTGTTTTTTCCTGTACGAGTAACTCAAGATTCTCGGTAATCTTAAAAAGCTCTTGTTCAAAAAACTTTCTTTCTGTGATGTCATGAAGTATCAGAAGGAAGTACTCTGATTTTTTGATGTTGAGTTTACGTGCCTGGAAGTTTGCCATCATTATTTTGAGGTTTGTATCCTTGCTTATTAGGATGAGATCCTGATATCCAAT
>JBFZEO010000114.1:0-3353 GCA_041306845.1 Spirochaetota bacterium | reverse complement strand
AGCATGCTGTTTTTTTACAGGTAAACAATCAAAAAAAGATGAAAGATCAACATATTTTATGCCGTTCATCTTCATAGCTCCGCCGCACCCTTTATAAAACTCCGCATCCTCAGCCGCTGCGATAAGACTCTCCATATAGTAGGAGTAGTTTGACAATATGAAGTCACTCAGTACATTGCGTCCGTCATCGCCCTCGGCAGCATGGGGTGACCGGTTCTTAATTGCCGATGCAACCATTGTGTCCGGAGTAGTTATATAGTTTGATTTTGCGAGAATGTTTATATGGTACGGAGAACATTTACAGTGCGTCCGATTATCGGGAAACGAAAAATCAACTCCGGACAGAACAATTTGTTTGAAACCCATCTTGAGTGCAATCGTAACAGCATAATCAGAAACTGTTCCGCCGGTACTGTTAAGTTCTATACCGTCAACCCGGAGAGCTGCCGACAGATACTCGGTTAAAAATCCCCGATATGTGTTTGATGTGAATGTAAATATAGTTTTAGGATGAATATCTTTTAGAGGCGGATAAGCGGTTATATCACAAATAAGTGTACTTTGTTCAGGTATCCTGCATATAAAATCATAGATAGAGTAAAACTGCGTATCGAGAGATACAATATAATCGGGAACTATTCCATTCTTTATGGGCGGGATTATAGCAGTGTCAACTGCGAATATAATAATCCTGTCCTGATATTTCTTGATAATCCCGATATCTTTGTCGAGTGTAGGGCCGGCACCGGCTATAACGGCAGTATTTACATTCTCTATAGCCTTATCAAACTTGATAAACGGGATACGTACCAGATCTTTATAATTTTTAATTATATTTTTATACCATAGGGGGATAAAGTTGGATTCTGTAAAGAGGTTCTGGATATTAAGCTCAAGCTGCTTTCTTACTGCGGAATGGAACGGTGACTCCTTATCAGGAAAGAGTGTTTTGTATCCAGGATTCGTATAAAACACCAGTCTATATCCAGTCTGGAGCCCGTTAGACGCAATAAAATCAAATATCTCAGGTTCATTTATGTCTTTTATTACGAGTATCCGTTTTAAGAACTCGTTAAGATCAACCTCCGGCAAGTCACATTCAGATGCAGCATCGAGTAAAATTCTGTATGCCGCCTCATAAAGTTCATTTACCGGCTCAAATACAACACAGAATGAACCTGGCGAGGACAACATCAGGTTAATTATGTGATATCCGGCACCAAGTCCCATCACAACAAAAAGTTTTCGTGACATATCATCGACTAAACTTTTCCCCTCTTTTACAGGATCGTGCAGGGAATGGATAAGGATTCCGTTAATCTTTAGTGTTTTTTTATTATTCCGCGAGGTTAGATATTCTATACAAAAAAAGGAGCCGCCATCTAAGGCAGCCCCTCTATCCGGATTTAACTCCGTCATCTTTATTGTCCCTGATCGCCCTGCTGCATATTCAGGAAATCCTGTATTTTAAACACATAATTAAAGTTGTCCACAACTTTATGTTTTTTCTTTTCACTGCTGTAAAAGTCAGACTTTATATTTTCGGTCTTCTTTGAAGCTGTTGATTTATAAAGAGTATCAAATTGAGCTTCAACCTGAGCAGGATCGGCAGCTATTTTGGAATCAATAACAACAACCATCACCCCGTCATCATACTTCTTCGGAGGAAGTACAGTTCCGGCAGCAGAATTGAAAACTGTTCCGATAAACACTGCGTCATCGGTTCTGTCAGTGCTTACATTAGGAAAGTTGTTAGCTGCAAGATTATAATCAGATGCAGGAGACTCGAGTTTTGCCTGATAAACCAGCGAAAGTTTATCATAATCCGCTGTCTTCTGTGCTGCGGCATACAATTCACGTGCTTTCTTTTCATTATCGGCAACGATTATATCCTTGTTATCAATTACATATTGCTTCTTCACTTTATCGATTACATAATCACTCGAAATATCAGCTGACCGAGCATCATCAAGTCTAACAACTATATAACCAATGTTATCATCCTTGATTATTGTACTGCAAACATCACCGATCTTAGTAGCCTTGAGCCCTTTTGACATCTCTTCGTTATAGAAATCATCAAGAAACCTGTACTCTGTATCAGCGATAACGTTAATTACCTTGTTTTCAAGTTTAAGTTTATTACCTATCTCAGTAAACTTACTCTTATCTTTAAGTATTTCAATCAAAGCTGACTCAGCCCCTTTCTTATCACTCTCGGCAAATATCATTTTTGTAACCCTGTAGAGTTTAAACTTTTCATCGTTAATTTTCAGGTAAGAGTCAAGTTTTAACATATCAATATTATCAAACTTAAAATCAAAATATTTTATCTTAACTTTCGTATTCTCAAGTTTAAAAACGGACGAAACTTCTTCTTTATCCACTGGCAGGTTATCAAAATAATCAAACTCATAGTTCTCGTATAAAAGTTCGGACCTTACTGGTTCAGTGTATTTTGAATTTATCATAGTCCGGTCAGATGCCATCCTGTCGTAATCAACAGATCCGTCCTGTTTAGTGTAATATCTTTTTGAAACAACGTCAAAAACCTGCTCGTTTGAGATCGTGATCCCCATTCGCTCTGCGTTATATGTTCCGATTATTTTATCAACTGTGGAATAAAAAAGTTGTCTTATGTACATATATTTCTGGTAGCCGTTGATGCTCGGGCTCTTCTCGATACTCTCCAGATTGATGTTAAATTCATCCTGTCTGCCGAACTGAATTTTTTTGTTTATAACCTTACCGATGTAGGCATCAGGATTCCTGCTGTTCTCCCCCACCGGAGCGTGCTGCTGAATTGATATGGTTCCATCCGGATTATTTTCAACTCTCTTATTTAACTCATTTAAGAACTGCATAAACCCGGGAACAACTCCCGACGTAAGAACGAACGTCACAATAATTAAGCCGATTATGAGGTATACAAAAAAACTCTTAGAGACTTTCACATCTTTAAGATCATCACTTTTTCCTTTACCGTCGGATTCACCATTGTGCTTTTTCGCCGCACCGACTCTCTCACGTCCAACTTTCTTTTCAATCTTTCTTGTTGCTCCATCATCCTGATTATTGAGCTCTTCGTTGTTATCAGTATCTTTCTGCATAGCATCTACCCTTGTAATATAATGATTATAAAATCCCGAGTACATTTTTTAACACTTAATAAACCTTTTGTCAATCTGATTATCAAAGCACTTCTAAAAACATCATCCGATGTTTTATCCGTTGTTTTTGATTGTAAATATTTAGGGCACCTCTAATAACCTTGCATTTCAAACAAAGTAGTTTTTCTCATAGACGAGAAGCTGAAGTCACGGCATAATCTGTTTATGTGGGGATTTCAGCGA
>JBFZEO010000113.1:0-3701 GCA_041306845.1 Spirochaetota bacterium | reverse complement strand
ATAATCTTTACCGGATAATATCTCATCGTATTTCGGCGTCTCACTTCCGGCACTCTTTGAAACAATATAAATATATCCCCCGGAGCTTATCTTTGACTTCATAATTACAGACCTCGGATTGGCAACAGCTACAGGATACCCCGCATCGAGCACCGGAACTCCGGTTGTGTCCGGAGAGTTACCAAAATTCACACTAAAAACAACCGGATCATGATCACTTGACTGCTGTGAGAATGGTAACTCCGAATTTGTATGTACAATATCCGCTTCATAACTTTTACTCTGCAAGTTACTGCTTATCAACACATTATCAAGGATCTGAGCATTACCCTCATAGTTGTAGGAGTACCGATCCATTTCCGGAACATCATAAACTACATTGTGCAGATTCTTAAACACCTTCAACGACTTAGAAAAATGGAAGTCATTAAAATCACCGAGGACGATAACATTTGCATCTTTGTCAACATTAAGAATCGATTCGACAAAACTATTAACAATTTTACATTGCTCAATCCTTTTTGACTCCGAACCGTTGATCGGCGGTTGAACTCTCCCCTGAAGCGGGTCATCTCCACCCTTTGCATTAAAATGATTGGCAATTATAAAAACTTTGTTTCCTTTAAATAAAAACTCACCGGCAAGTGATTTTCTTGTTGAATAGAAATTATTACTCTGAGTACCGATCCTTCCGGGACTCAATGAAAGAATAGGTTTGCCGTTATCTGATAAAACCGACGTTTCTGTAACAGATAAAGATTTTATAAAATCAGCATTATAAACAGATGAACCTCTATCAGGTCTATCAACAAATGTGACTCTCTGCGGATTAAAAAGGAACACAACCCTTATATTACCGACAGGTTCTCCCCCCTCAGTTCCGTCTACAGGATTAATATACCTATAATCATATTGAGAAGGATTACCAGTTCTGGCTGCTATCCCGGCAATCAGTTCTTTTATAACCTCATCGCACGACACAATTCCGTCATCATCACTCCCGCTATCATCCTGCACCTCAATTAAACCGATTATATCCGGCAAATAAAGATTATTTACTATAATACTCGCAATGCCGTTCTTCTTTTTCTCTGTTTTGTCTCCGTTTCGCGCACTTGTCTGCGTGAAATTCTCTATGTTAAATGAAGCGACACTCAGGATGTTTTCACTTCGTTTATTTTTCAATCTTTCCGGTGTAAATTTCCCGTCACTTACCCCCGGGAATGTACCTACCGGTAAAAGTTTATATTTCTGATAACTGTAATCTACAACTCCGTTCAAATTTGCGTTTAGTTTATCTCCGGAGGTTAGATCCGGGAGGGAAGTATTAAATTTAGCAACAGTAAGGATCTGCGGATTAAATGTTTGATAATCCTCCCCTATTCTAAGACCTCCTGACGATGTCCTATACCGGCTGTTATCACCGTTGTCAGCAACAATATAGATCTCTTTTATAGCATAATCATCACTATAAACAACATTAGATGTAGGACCGGTAACCATCGGATTTTCGATAGAAACATACATTCCCTCAACAGACTCCCAAAAATCAAGACTATAAACATCAGGACTGTACTCACTAAAACCCGAAGAAGCAAAAGCTCCGGACGGCACCTGTCTACCCGAAGCTCCAACCTTTACAGGAGGCGGAAGCGGCAATCCCGACTTGAGTAGAAAAACCTCGGTATAATTTATATCAGATGTATAATACGCCTTGATTTGAGTCCGGGTGAGGTTATCATCATAATACGAATCCCCGGCAGATTTATTTTTCTTACTCTCCTCAACAATCCCTTTCTTAATACAGATTAGATCTCCCCGTACAAACGGAGCGTCATCCGAAGTAACCAATTTTACACCATCGGAACTCTTTATATTACCGTCACTATACGGCGACTGTATAAACACCTCTTTTATGTACTGCGACTTACCTGTTATGCTGGTGGAATAGGACGTTGATTTACTATCAATAACTATCCCGATAACGTTATTAACTTCACAATCAGCATAAACTGAATAATGCCCCTCTCCCTGTATCCGGTAGATCGGAACATTATTACCGTCATATCCTGAGTAAACAGAGTTGTACGTTAAACATACAAAATCAAAATCTGTTATTGATGATTTTAATTGTATCTCATCATATGAATAACTCGGATAATATAACTTATTCATATTTTTTAATTTGACAATATAAACTCCGGATTTAAGATTCTTAAATTCATATTTCCCGCTTCCGTCTGTGTAAATTTCTCCGCTGCCGGCGCCAGACAACTCAACGCAAACACCAGACAGCGACACCCCGGCTCCATCCCTGACAATCCCTGACAGATTAAATTTCTTGCCGGCACTTGCAGCTTCATTTTTCTGAGCTATATTCAAATTAGCTACATTACACGATGCTGTCAAAATAACAAGGATCCATATCATATATATCTTTACATTTATCAAAATTAACTCCGCATGCTTATCATTACGATGATTTTTACTCTACGAATGTTAATAATCCATTAAATCTAAAAGTAGTTTTTGTAATTTTTGGAAATTTTGATCACGGAGAAGGAGATAACTATTCAACATAAAAAAGACATAAAAAAATGGAGCTGCCTTAAAATTGAGACAGCTCCCGATAATATCAGTAATCACAAAACATCAATTACCGCTCACCTTAGGGAATGAGAAATTAACATAGATATTATCTCTGTCCACCGTAGGATTCTGAAGACCGAGACTTATATCTCTAACTCCGTCCGAAACGGACTTTTTGAGATCTCCGACGTTTATCTGCTCTCCGCTGCCGGTAAGCGTGCTTATTATCTTTTCGGTAAAGAAACCATTGGCATATTTATCATCCTCATATGAGAGTTCCCCGCCCCTGCACGATGAAAAAACTATCGCACCGGATCTCCTCGACAGGTTGTTGTAAATGTACCGGTTCGTGTCATTCAGATAATTCCTTTTGGGTTTATCTGCTGTTTTCTTCACAACTTCAATCCCTCTGTTTATGGAGCGCGCTACCATTCCCCTGCTCCCCCCGCCGGCCGCTGCAACCTGGACAGTGTCATCATCAACCTCACCCGACTCACATGTATCCATAAGGAACAGTTTCTGACGAGGTTTTATCCCCTGCAGTATATCTTCGATCAGTTCAAAGTCCGCCGCAGTTCCGGATAAATTATTTAGATCAGTGTTATATGTCAGATAGTAGTATTTTGCTTCCGGACTATCATCGTGCACTCCATGACCGGCGATAAACAGAACCAGCGTGTCATTCGCCTTTGCGTTTTCGAGGAGCGTTTTAGCTTTTATGATGTTTTCACGTGTTACCGCTTCGTTGGTGAATGTATAGCTGTACACGTTACCGTAGTTTTTCTTCATCTTATCAAAAACTGTTTTCAGATCGGAGGCGTCCTTGTCGGCATATTTAAGATTGAGTCCGGGATCTTTATATTTTGAGACCCCAAATCCGATATAATACAGGTCGGGAGCTTTATATCCGTCAACCCGTCCGGCATTGAGTCTAAGTTTAGTAACAGCTCGATACCCCTCAATCCCCTTGACATCAGTACAGCTCACCTCTATCTTGTTATCTCCGGATATCAGATCTACATCGGAACTCATATAGTATGTATCACCGGATAACGCTGCGGTTACCTGAGCACCTGCCGATCCGTAAACGGGAACATCATTCACATAGATAT
>JBFZEO010000112.1:0-4951 GCA_041306845.1 Spirochaetota bacterium | reverse complement strand
AACAGGATTGAGGATAGAGCCGAGCTGCACGGATATTTTATGAGATATTGAGGAATAGAATTGCGAGGATTGTGGATCAGGAGAATTTCATAGCCGACGGTAAGAAGAATGCTGTTGTGCTTGTCGGACCTACAGGTGTCGGTAAAACGACTACAGTTTCCAAGATCGCCGCCAACACGCTTGTTAATGAAAAGAAACTTGTTGAACTCATATCGATTGACGGGTATAGACTTGGCGCCAAGTATCAGCTTGAGGCTTATGCCAAGATAATGAAAGTGGATATGCATTCTGCGGAAAACGCCCTCGAGCTTGAAAAACTTGTGATACTTTCTAACGCGGATCTCATTCTCATAGACACAATCGGAAGGAGCCAGGAGGACGACCTGAGACTCGCAGAGATGAAGAATATGCTCAAAATGAAGAATGTTGAAGCGAAGTTTATCCTTACTGTGAGTGCGGCGACTAAACCGAGGGAAGTTGAGAATATTTTTAAGAAATTTGAGATATTTAATTACGATAGCGTGATTATCACCAAAAACGATGAATCTGAACTTATCGGGAGTATTCTGAGTGCTGTTATAAAATATGATAAAAAACTGATTTTTTATACAAACGGACAGCGTGTCCCTAATGATATCGAAAGGGTATCCGAAAATAATATTATAAGCAAAATAAAAGGGTTTGATCCGTCTGTCTATCTGGCTAACATCAGATATTAGATTTCCGGCAGGCCGTTGTTTTTTGGGGAATATAAAATTGGAGTTAATGCAAAATAAGGAGCTAAGATGGTCGATCAGGCTGAGAATCTGAGAAAGATTATGGAAAAAGATGGTTCTATTGTTAATAGAACAAAAAAAACGAGGATTATAACTGTTTCGAGCGGTAAGGGCGGAGTAGGCAAGACAAATATTGCTGTTAATATGGGGATAGCTTTTGCTCAGCTTGGTAAAAAAGTTATTGTTATGGATGCCGATCTGGGGCTTGCCAATGTGAATGTCTGCCTGGGCATCATTCCTAAATACAACTTATTTCAGCTTATAAAAAAGCAGAAAACTATGAAAGAGATAATTATAGATACAAATTACGGGATACAGATAGTTGCCGGTGCGTCCGGATTCTCAAAGATTGCTAATCTTTCCGAGTCGGAGAGAGCTGAGTTTATCAAGGAACTCGATGTCTTGTCTTATGCGGATGTGCTTATAATCGATACCGGTGCTGGTGTTAGTCAGAATGTACTTGATTTTATAGTAGCTGCGGATGAGGCTGTGATAATAACAACTCCGGAGCCGACGGCGATAACAGATGCTTATGGGATAATAAAGATTATCGCTACTGAGATTAATAGTCCCACTCTCGAATTGAAACTTGTTGTGAACAGGGTGAACAATGTTCTCGAAGGGCGTAAGGTTGCCGAGAGGGTGATAAATATTGCCAGTCAGTTTCTTAATATAAAAGTTGATAATCTGGGAATGATTTATGATGATCCGATCGTAAGTCAGGGTGTAATCAAACAGACACCATTCCTTTACCTCGACCCCAAAAGCAAGGCGGCAATAAGTCTCAAGCATATAGTATCGAGACTTGAAGGGATAGATTACAAAGACGGCGGCGGTATGAAGAATTTTATGGTTAAACTTCTTGGTCTTAAATAGTTTTTTTGGAGAGGCAAACATTTTATTTGATAATATGCCGTTTATGGTTTATAATTTTTCTTTATTTGTGTAATTTATTTTGTATAGTTTATTTAGGATGAAATTATGAAGTTAAAAAGTGCAATAGGGGCAGTTGCGGTCTCATTCCTGATAATTCTTCTTATCAATCTCATAAAGGGCGTTTCTATAGGCGGACTCTTTTTGCGGGCTTTGATAGGATCGGTTTTTATCGGGGGGATTGTATATGGTGTCATGTTCGTTTTTTCGGATGTCCTGAATATAAGTTCCTCCGGCGGTAGTGCCGTGGATGATAAGCCGGCGGAAGATGGGGCAAATGTTAATTTTGTTGTGGGTGATGATGACTCAGTTTCCGGGGAGAATGGGGATTCCGGCACGCAAAGTACATTCCAGCAAGAAACAGAAAAGAACGGCGAAAATAATCAGAACGGATTTGAGGAGACTAACTACGCATCGATGGATAGCATCGGGGAGACTCCTATCGACGAGAAAGAGTTTGACTACACGGATGACAGACCTCCGGTTAACTCAGACGGAGCTTCGGTAAAAGATAAACTCGGATTTGATGCCTCTTATGATGATATTGTCAAGGCGATAAGAACAACTATGAGAAAAGAATAATAGGGATGCTAAATGACGGAAGATAAAATACTCGAGATACAGAAAGAGACAGGATGTGACTCGACACTTGCTTCAATGATGCTTAAGTTTACCGGCGGAGATCTTGACGGAGCGTTGCAGATTCTTAAATCTGTGGAAAAAGATGTGCTTGTTGTCAAGGGAAAGTTTATTGCTCAGACATCAAAATTGTATGGTGCATTCATGTTTCTCTATAATTACAAACTGAAGAGCTTTGATAATGTTGAGATTGTTGCCAAATATGAGGATAAAAGCGGCATAGAGTTTGATTTTAATAAGAACTGGCGAGAGTATTATAACGATCTCGGCGTTTATAAGCGTAAGGAGAATATAGATCTTGATACGCGTGACAGATTCTTGAGTGCTATCGTTTCTCAGCGGGTTCAGTTCTTTTTTGACTCTAAACTGTCTGTAAAGAAAAACGATCAGTTTGATGAAGATATGAAGAAGTTTATGACTGACTTTTTTACATCGCTGCTTGGAGATATAAATGTTGCAGTAAAACTCAAGATCGAGAAAACGGATATTTTTGAGATAAAAAAGAGCGATCGGGGATTTTTATTTGATAGTGACGAGGCTAAACCTGATACCAAAGAGGAGAGCGGTGAGCATGAAAATGCGGAGATTCTCTACCTGAAGATCGAACCAGAGATCTCCCCGATTAACGGACGTCCGGTCAGTGAGTTGTCGCGTGGAGATATGATCGCTGTTAGGATTGAGGATGACCGCCCGATAGCAAGTTATATCAAGGAGTTATTGAATGGTGTTGATCCTAAGACTGGCGAGACTAAACCTGTTTATGCGGAGTTAAAGGATCTTGAGTTGACAGAGAACGGCGTTTTCTTGAATGTGGAATTTGGTCCCGGTATCTATGGTCAGAGTTACTTCGGGGAAGATGTTAACATAAAAACCCTTTCAGAAAGTGATGCTGTGGTTGAGGCTCCAGTGAAGAAGAATGGTGTAATAAACAAATATTTCTGGTTATTTGGCGGTGTTTTGATAATATTTGTGGTAATCTTAGTGATAATTATGTTATATAATTAGAGGATTGGTTTATTATATGTATAAATGTAATGTTTGCCTTATCGGGAGGGAATTGTGGTACAAGATAGATATGACAGTGTAAGTGAAGAAGAGTTATGGATAGATTATAAAAAGACAAAAAATATGGCGATACGGGATTATCTAATCAGAAAATATGCACCGCTGGTTAAGTATGTTGCTGGTAAAGTTGCCATGGGTAAACCTGGTAATGTTGAGTATGATGATCTTGTCGGATTTGGAGTTTTCGGACTCATGGATGCCATAGAAAAATTTGATCCAGATAAAAATGTTAAATTTAAAACATATGCCGTTACAAGAATTAGAGGTTCTATATATGATGAACTGCGTTCTATAGACTGGGTACCACGATCAGTGAGACAAAAGGCTAAAGAGGTAGAACAGGCTATAGTCAAGATAGAGTCCATGACCGGTAAAGTCGCATCCGATAACGAGATCGCTGACGAGCTAAATGTTGACCTGAGAGAATTTTATTCTATCATGACAAAAATATCCGGAACATCGCTCCTCTCACTTAGCGACGGCTGGAATAACGGTACCGACAGTGATAAGATATCTATCCTTGATACAATCGTTAGTCCTGATAAGATGAACCCTGATGTCACCGTAGAGAGGAATTCTGTAAGGGATCTGATAATAAGCGGGATAAACGAGCTGCCGGATAAAGAAAAAAAAGTTCTTGTTTTGTACTATTACGAAGATCTCACGTTGAAAGAGATCGGAGAAGTGCTTGATGTTACAGAATCGAGAGTGAGTCAGCTTCATACAAAGGCAATTATTAGACTGAGAGCAAAGCTTGCTGAGATAAAAGAGGGGATATCCTGATAGCGGATGCCGGAGTTATATGAGAAAATTAAAACTTTTATTAAATAAAATTATTGAGCAGGATTCTAATCTTGATAGCATAGAGGTTTCCGGAAAATCTCTTGATGAAGCGTTGCAGTCGGCCTGTGATAAGCTGGGAGCGACCCTTTCTGATCTTGATTATGAGATTGTTGAGTACGGTGAGAATGGAATATTTGGTGTAGGAAAGAAAGACTATATCGTTAAAGTTTATAAGTCCAAGATGTCTATGGATCTCATAAAAGATTTTATGAAGAGCGATTACAAGGAATCGGCAGTAGACATAGATCTCGAAAAAGAGATAAAAAACAAAGATGGTGAGGCTATTGTAAGGATAATTCAATCTGGAGTTATGCTTAAAATAAATCCTCCTAAGGGCGGCGGGATTCAGGTATCTGAAGCAGAAGTTATCAACATTCTCCAGAACCGAGGCGCTAAGCAGTACGATGAGGATCTGGTTAAAAAACTTGTCAAGAAAGCAAACGGCGAGTACCAGAAGATCGGGGAGATGCCTCTTAATGTTGTTAATGACTCATCCGCTTCTGTGCAGGTTAGTGAGGGCAAGATGAAGGCTTATCTCTTGATAAGTTCACCGAAGTCGGGCGGATATGACCTCGAAAAAGATCAGATTATGAGTATCCTTAAGAATAACGGGGTTGTTGTCGGGATCAACGAGGATGCTATAAACGAATTTATAGATTATCCGGTGTACGATAAACCCATTCTCATAGCAGAGG
>JBFZEO010000108.1:0-2510 GCA_041306845.1 Spirochaetota bacterium | reverse complement strand
AGAGCAATTATTAATGCGGGCAGGAGATCCGGTATCAAGCTGAAGGACGGTTTTTACATTCTAAAGAATAAGAGATATCCTCTGGAACTTGGAAGGATGAGGATGCTTTATACAACAGATGATGTAAAAGGTGTAGCTTATGCTGTGAAGGTTGATGAAAATTTAACTGAGATTGTGTATAAAGATAATGATTTTTATAAAGATATAAATATCGAAGATTTGATAATAAAATATAATAAACAATAAGGGGTTATGGTATATGTCCGAAACTAAATATATATTTGTGTCAGGCGGAGTTTGTTCGTCGTTGGGGAAAGGGATCGCTGCGTCTTCCATAGGCGCTCTGCTCGAGTCGAGAGGGTACAAGATATCGATGCTGAAGGTTGATCCGTATATCAATATCGATGCAGGGACGATGAGCCCATTCCAGCACGGCGAAGTTTATGTAACTGACGATGGAGCCGAAACAGATCTTGATCTGGGAAACTATGAGAGATTTACAAATATTTCGATCACAAAGAGTAACTCTATCACTACCGGTCAGGTTTATCAAGAGGTTATCGAGCGTGAGAGAAGAGGTGATTATCTCGGCAAATGTGTTCAGGTTATACCTCATATTACAGATGAGATAAAGCGCAGAATAAAAAATGTTGCGGAGAACGATACGAATGTTGTTATTGTTGAAATAGGGGGGACTGTCGGTGATATCGAGTCCGTACCATTCCTTGAAGCAGCAAGGCAGTTTATAACTGATATCGGTAGGGAAAATGTTCTTTTTGTACACCTGACACTTGTTCCGAAGATTTCGGGAGCCGGTGAACTTAAAACAAAGCCGACTCAGCACTCTGTTCAAAAGCTCAGAGAGATCGGTATCCAGCCGGATATCCTCCTTTGCAGGATAGAAGAGGATGAGCTGACGATGGAAATGCGCAAGAAAATATCGCTTTTTACCAATGTTGAGACTCCGGCTGTTGTCGCTGCAGTTGACATAAAACACTCTATATATGAAGTTCCTGTTGACTATGAGGAAAAAGGGCTGACTGAGGTTCTGCTGAAAAAACTCAATCTCCCAGTTAAGAAGGGGGACTTGAAAAAATGGACGGATCTGATCTCATTGATAAAGAGTCCTGAGCACCATGTGAAGATAGCAGTTGTCGGTAAATATATAAAACTTCAGGATTCTTATAAATCGGTATATGCTGCCCTCTTTCACGCATCTTATCATAATAAAACAAAACTTGAGATCATAAAGATTGACAGTGAGGATATCACAGCGGAGAATGTAGCTGATCTTATGAAAGATGTTGATGGGATACTGATACCGGGCGGGTTCGGCGAGAGGGGAGTAGAGGGCAAGATCGCTACTGCGAAATATGCCAGAGAGAATAAGATCCCTTATTTTGGGATTTGTCTTGGGATGCAGATCATGGTTATAGAATATGCAAGAAATGTTCTCGGATTTACCAATGCAAATTCAAAAGAGTTTGATCCGGATACAGAGTATCCTGTTGTTTCACTGCTTGAGGAGCAGGAGTACATCGACGTGAAGGGCGGAACAATGAGACTTGGCGCTTATAAGTCGAAGATTTATCCCGGAACGAGAATGGCAGATGCTTATAAATCAGATTCACTCAGCGAAAGACACAGACACAGATACGAGTTTAACGGTAAATATAAACATGAGTTTGAAAAAAATAAACTTGTGATCTCCTGTACGACCGGCGACGGTAAACTTGTTGAGTCAGTTGAATGGCCGGAACATCCGTTTAGTATCGGGGTTCAGTTCCATCCGGAGTTTAAATCAAAACCGTTTTCTCCGCATCCGATATTTAGAGACTTTGTGAAATCATGTATAAAAAAGTAGGATATCTATCGTTTCTACTTATTATAATTTTCACTTTTTCATGTGCTGTGCAGAGTGTTGAGAATGATAGTGTTCAGTTAAATTATCCTGATATGGTTCAGGAAAATTATAAACATTATATTTATAAGAATGGCAGCATTTACCTTGAAGCATCGATAAAGCACGCAGAAACGTATGAACTCAAGAAGAAAATTGAGTGCAAGAATGTGAATGCCAATATCTATAACTCAAAAAAAGAGATAACTTCGAGATTAAAATCAGATAAAGCTGTAGTTGATAATGGATCAAGCAGTATGATCTTTTCGGGGAATGTTGAGGTTGACAAGATCGATAAAGAGGTGACGCTTTTTACGGATAAACTCTCCATCAATTACAAAGATAATATTATGACTTGTGACAACGATGTTGTTATTAAAAAG
Source organism: Spirochaetota bacterium (assembly GCA_041306845.1). GTDB lineage: Bacteria > Spirochaetota > GWE2-31-10 > GWE2-31-10 > GWE2-31-10 > JBFZEO01. Next base: position 227 of record JBFZEO010000108.1, on the reverse strand, counting down.
GATGACGGCTCCATTCTAAAAGCAAAAACGATGGTCTCCGAATTTAAGAATGAGGTAATTAATTTTACCGGTCTCGATACTCTGTATTACTACGAGGATGATGAAACCGATGATGCGAATGAGTAGATGTTTGTTTGTATTGATAATACTTGTTTCGATTATGACGGCGGTGTCTGCTGAGGAACCCGCCAAGAAGGGGAAAAGAGCTGCCGGACTCAAGAGCGACT
>JBFZEO010000106.1:0-9071 GCA_041306845.1 Spirochaetota bacterium | reverse complement strand
ATATCTTACCAGTCACCGCTCGGAGCTAAAATGCTCGACAAAAAGGTGAATGAGGAAGTTATATTCTCACTCAATGACAAGAATTATCACTATGTAGTTAAAAAAATAGTTGTTGCTGATTTCTAATCAGTACGCATCATAAAAAAAGACCGGAAGACTAAAGCATTATCAGCAAGTTTCCCGGTCTTTTTTATTTGAATAAAAAATACAAATATACTATATTTATACATGTCTATTTCCGAAAATAAGTTATGAAATTTTTATTTTACATAGTTGTGTTTACATTATTTTTGCAGAATGTGACATTCTCACAAACAGCCGACTTGACGGATGATATCACGGATAATGTTACAGTTCCTTTCGTATCAAATATAAATACCGTTTATTCATCGGGCAGTATACTCCTTACATGGACACTTCCCGAAAATTTTAATGACTACGTAACTATCTACAGGCATAATGCTCCGATAACAAACGAAAACACTCTTGCAAAATCTATAAAAATTGTAGTCATAAAGAACAGTTCAACAGAGTACATTGACAAACCGCCATATGGTAAATTCTACTACGCAATCCTCCTCACCGATAAAAAAACATTACGTGATAGATTAATCTTCGCTCCTTACAGGAATATCACAAACAATCCCACATACATCGAAAAAGAGTCTAATTTTGTAATAACTTCGATAAAAACAGAAAGCGACAACGCCGTAAATATTTTATGGAACTATTATTCAGATAGCACCGGCGATAGAAACATATATATCTACAGAAACTCAGAACCAATAGTCAATGAAAAAATACTGAACAAATCCGTAAACATCGTAAAAACTAACATAAAAAATAAAATCTATAGAGACACAGTCGTACCGGGTGTAAACTATTACTATGCGATAATAAACGAAAACACCAACAAAAAGGAACTCAAAGCCGATGTTAATTTTACCACAAAAGGAGCATCGATTCCGGAAAGAGTTAATTATATAACAAATTTCTCATCCGAGGCGTTCACTCCTCTACCACTTTTAAACATTCAGACAGATCCGATAACATCCGGATATTTTAAGGATAAACAGATTCTCCAGAGTCCGTTCAAAAAGAAGATAGACGATAATTTACTAAAAATTATTGATAAAAATCTCAGTCTGTTTGATTCAGTTGTTGATAATGTTGATCTCGCTTCAAAATTAAAAGGGAAACATCTCGATGTTGAGATGCTCGAGGATGAGAATATATTCAAACCTATGGAGTACGAAGATGCGTACAATAAAATTATAATTGACTTCAAATCAAATAATTATCAAAATGTTACAACTGTATGCGATACGATAATATCCGACAATATATCCGATGAAACAAGATCAAGACTTTCATACTATGCCGGGTTGTCATATTACAAATTGGGAATGAATTACAACGCTTACATATATCTGATGCTCTCAGTTGACAGATACAGGTCTCAGACCATCAAGTATCTCGAGTCGATTCATACACTCATCTTCAACAATCTTGAGCGGTAAGTTAGTCTTTATGAATGGATATGTATTATTTCATAAACTGCTCGTATATCTCTCATATCAAGATGAGTATAGATCTCCGTTGTAGATATATTCTCGTGACCAAGAAACTGCTGCACAAAGCGGATATCAGCCCCATTCTGTATCAGATGTGTGGCAAAACTGTGTCTCAATGTGTGAACAGTAAAATCTTTACTTATTCCTGCTTTGACACCATTTATTTTAAGATTTTTCCAGATCCCTTTCCGGCTTAATCTGTCCCCTTTATAATTCACAAAAACAGCCTGACCCATTTTATTATTTTTTAACAAGATCTGCCGTCCTTCAGCAATATACTCATTAAGGAGAACCTTCGCCATTCCGCCAAGCGGTACAAAACGCTCCTTTGCCCCCTTCCCCCTTACTTTGATGAGATTATTATCGAGATAGAGATCTTTTATATCAAGCCGGCTAACCTCTGAAACCCTGAGCCCGCAACTGTATAATAACTCATAGAGCGCCCGATCCCGTTGAGAAACAGGAGTCTTACAGTCAAACTGCGATAAAAACAATTCAATCTCTTCTAATGTGAGATAATCGGGCAGTTTTGAGGCGATCTTCGGTCTATCAAAACTGCTCATATGAGCAGCTTCTATAACGCCCTCAATCTTCAAAAATTTTATAAACAAGGATATCGCCGATAGTTTTCTTAACACTGATCTGTTTTCCAACCCCGATGAAGACAAAAAGACAATGTACTCAGACATGAAATCGGGATCAAAAACATCATCGATACTATCAAAGGAACAATAATTAATAATATAATCTTTAAATTGAAGGAGATCGGAGTAATACGCATCGCAGGTATTATCAGAAAGGTTCCGTTCACTGATTATATAATCCTTAAAACGGATTATATAATCAGCCAGGTTATCATTAAACATTTTTTACTATTCTTTTTTGGAAAGGAAATTATTTTCCCCGATTCCACGACTTTTATTAAGCATTCTGATATATGTCGGTTCCTCGATAACCGATTTATCGTCAACAGTGTTCATCTTAAGGAGCTTCATAAACTCTTGATGAGTATAAACATCGGTTCTGGACTCAGATGCAGGAGCAGGAGCTACCTTCACCTCTTCTCTAACTTCCTCTCTATACTGCTCCTCTTTTACGGCTTCTATAGTTCTATCTTTAGTAGAGAATTTGGCCGGTTCCGCTTCCTCAAAACCTGTGGCAATTATAGTCACACGAACCTTATCCTCAAGCGTATCATCAAAAACCTGTCCATTTATCACCAGAGCATCATCAGACGCAATATTCTGAATAAAGTTCATAACATCACTATAAACCTTTAAAGGCATCTTAGAAGAGCCGGCAACATTTACAAGCAAAGACTTAGCCTTGTCAACAACAAGATCGGGCATCAGAGGATTCTCGATTGCCATAGTGACAGCTTCGATAGCCGCATTTTCCCCTTTACCGATACCGACCCCCATTAGCGCCTTCCCTTTATTCTTCATAACGGTCTGCACATCCGCAAAGTCTATATTTATCTCGCCAGAGTTTATGATAAGATCGGATATCCCCTGCACTCCCTGTTTTAAGACATCATCAGCTCTGTGCCAAGCTTCCATTAGAGATATATTAGCACTTGTATTATTCAAAAGAGCCTGATTAGATATAACAATCAGAGTATCTACATATTTCTCAAGTTTGGTTATCCCTTCAGCCGCAAGTTTCCCTTTTACTGTTTTCTCAAAGTCGAATGGTTTAGTAACAACTCCGATCGTCAGGCAGTTCATCTCCTTGGCAACTCTCGCTATAACAGGCGCCGCTCCGGTCCCTGTCCCGCCGCCCATTCCGGCAGTAACAAAAACCATATTTGCCCCTTTAAAAACATCTTTAAGGGCAACCTCATCCTCCATAGCAGCCTTTTCACCGACTTCCGGTATCGCTCCGGCACCGCGACCTCCGGTTAATTTATCACCGATAACTATTTTTGTTGCTGCCTTAGAATTCTTAAGAGCCTGTCTATCAGTGTTAATTGCAACGAAATCAACCCCTTTTACACCAGCCTCAATCATCCTGTTTACCGAGTTACATCCTGCACCGCCTACTCCGGCAACAACTATCCTAGTTGTCGTACTTCCCTCATCAAAAAAATCAATCTTCATAATCCCTCCCCCGAGCATTATTTATAAAAACAAAGGCATGAAACCATTCTAAAAAAAACCTTCAAAGATATCCTTAAACCATTTCTTGATTCCCTTATCCTTGTCACCTTTTCCCTTATTATCCTGCCAGTCAAGATTTCTTGCATAATTTTCATATCCCCAGAGCACTAGACCGCAGGCAACCGAGTATTCAGGACTAACCAGCTTATCACCTATTCCGGCCATCTTCTTGGGAATGCCGACCCTTGCATGAACATTAAAAACTTCCTGACAAACTTCAAGCAAACCCGGCAGATATGAGGAACCGCCTGTCACGACAACTCCGCCTGTTATCATATCGAGATACCCTTTCTTCTCAATATCATCCTTTATCATACCGAATATCTCCATGAGTCTCGGTTTTATGATATGAACAAGATTGATTTTCGGTATAACCTTTGTCCCGCGTCCGCCGATCGACGGTATCTCAATCGCTTCCTCTTCACTCACATAACTGTAATCAGCAATCCCAAAATCAGTTTTAATCTTCTCTGCATTCGCTATAGAAACTTTAAGTCCTATAGACAGATCACTCGTCACAAGATAGCCGCCCAATTTATGATAAATCGTACTGTAGATCGGCGCCTGTTTGTGATAAACACTTACCTTAACCGTTTCCGAACCTATATCGACAAGGAGAACACCAAGTTCCTTCTCATCACTTGTCAAAACGGCCCGCGCAGATGCTATATTCTGCAGCACTATATTCCGCACATTAACACCGATTCTCTCGAAACATCTCTTCACATTCTGGATTGATGAAACAGCCGTCGTCACAATATGGATCTGCGATTCAAGACGGGTACCAACCATTCCAACCGGATGCCTTATGTTATCCTGTCCGTCTACGGTAAACCCCTGAGGTATTATGTGGAGTATTTCGCGGTCAAGCGGAATGGGAACAGCCTTAGCATTCTCAATAACCCTCTCCACATCATAATCCCTTATCTCTTTATCTGAACCGGCAATCGCAACGACACCCTTTGAGTTTATAGATTCCACATCTTTACCGGAGACTCCGACATAAACCGACTTTATCTCTCTCCCGGCCTGCATCTCAGCTTCATTTATAGACTCCCCGAGTGACTCGACAACCGAGTTTATATTTATAACAACACCATTTCTGACACCGTCATTATTCTTCGACCTTCCGATACCGATAACCGATATACTCCCATTCTCATCAACTTCAGAAATCACAGTAACTATTTTACTGGAGCCTATATCAATAGCTGTTATTATCTCTTCACTGCGCTCTTTCAATTAGTTTGCTCCTTATCATATACAAAGCCATTATCAGTTTCATACACAGCATCCGCATATACATCCCGATCTTCGAGATAATTTACGACTGCCATCCCCCTATATATATCTTCGACATTTATATTTTTTTTTAAATATACTGCTCTGTCTATTGCCCTAAATTTTACAATATAATCACTATTATACACCTCAATCTGTGAGATACCGGCATAAATGTCACCCCTTTTATCTTTGAGTTCCCTCATTGCCGAAACAATATCAAAGTGTTCCGGTTCGATCTTCATTCCGGGCTTATAAGCAACATTCCTGGAAACAACAATTAAAGGTATATTATAATTTCTAACCAAACTTTTAAAAATCAATCCATTCTTGTCAACACTATATATCTCATTACCCCAGCTGTTTATGTTGGTAAGCGGTTCCCTTTTCTTCAGTTTTACAGAGAATGTATTGAATCCCGAAAAATTAAAATCATATTCGTCAATATAATAGCTTGTTTTCAGTCTGCTATTCATATATTTAAAATTCTGTTCCCATACATATTTACCCATTTTTATCTTCAAAAGCTTAACAACATTCTCCTTTGAAATAACAAAATCTGAGTTTAAACTAATCTTCTTTATCTTAAAACTATCCAGTATCATAACAAGCGAAACTATCGTAGCTGCAAGTAGGAGAACTGATAATATTTTCTTCACGAACCTACCTCTTTCAAGGGAATAGTTGATCTCCCCTTAGCAGACACATTCAGCAAAACACCAACCATCAGCATAAACATAACAAGAGAAGTCCCGCCGGCACTTATAAAAGGCAATGTTATCCCTGTTGAGGGTAAAACACCGATAACAACTCCGATATTTACAAACGCCTGTAAAAGGATCAGTGACGATATGCCGGAAGCAACAAGAAAAGAGTATTTATTATCCGATCTTTTTGCAATATTAAAACCAAGAAAGGATATCACTAAAAATAATAATATTATCAATATCGCAATAACAGCGCCCCCTTCCTCCGATATAACGGCAAAAATATAGTCGTTATGAGCTTCCGGAAGAGCAGAGTTTTTTTGAGCAGATTCACCTATGCCGACCCCAAACATTTTACCAAGGGTAAAACACTTCGCAGACTGGATATACTGCCATCCGGATCCCAGGGGATCGTCCCAGGGGTTTAAGAATGCGAACATTCTTTTTAACCTGTATGGAGCTATCACAACCATTAAAAGGGACGTTACCATTCCAACACCGACAAGCATCATCAGAGTAAACAACTTGACCTCTGAGAGATACAAAACAACAAAAACAAGAAGAAGCAGCAGAAAAGTTGTCGAAAAATCATTTTCCAAAAAGATAAGAAAAGAGATTAAACCGGTCATTATAAGCGGAGGCAAAACACCTTTATAAAAATCATTTATATCCTCTTTTTTGTTCGATAAAACCGATGCAAGATATAAAATAATGACAAATTTTGCAATCTCAGACGGCTGAAAGGTTGTGAAACCGATAGAGAGCCACCTTTTACCTCCGCCTACCTCCCTCGACACCCCCGGAATAAGTATAAAAATCAGCATAATCAAAGTAATAAAAATCATAATTTTAGTAAATTTTCTATAAATATTATGATTAATCAGACTTCCTAAAATAAACGCCGCAAATCCTGCCGCAAAATATATTAGCTGTTTCAAGAATATTGAATATCCCTTATCAAACATTTTAACTGAGATCGGATGACTCGCACTATAGAGAAACCCCAGACCAAGTCCGATGAGAATTAGAACCAATGCGATTAATATAATATTTGTTGATAAAAAATATTTCTGCTCTTTCATCTTAATTTCAACGTTGAAAGAGCGAGTACGGCAAGTACAGCCCCGACTAACCAGAACCGGGTAATTACTTTATTTTCATGCCACCCTTTCAGTTCAAAATGGTGATGGAGCGGAGCCATGAGAAACACTCTCTTTTTCCTGTACTTGTAACTTAGCACCTGGATAATTACGCTTAGCGTTTCAGCGACGAAAACGCCTCCGACTATAACAAGGAGTAATTCCTGTTTGATCATCATAGCTATAGTCCCTATGATCCCGCCGAATGAGAGAGAACCAGTATCACCCATAAAAACCTCCGCAGGATGAGAATTAAACCATAGGAATCCGCAAAGTCCGCCTATCATAGCAAAGCAATAAACCAGAAGTTCCGCGGAAAGATTAAAGTAATCAAGAAATAAATACTGAGCAATCTCTTTGTGACCTGTTATATAACAAAGCAATCCGAAGGTAACAAAAACAAAAAGCAACAACCCGCCGGCAAGACCGTCAAGGCCATCTGTCAAATTAACAGCATTAGAGGAACCGACGATTATAAGTATTCCTATGGGAATATAAAAATATGAAAGATATATTTTCATTCCTTTAACAAACGGTATTGTTATATAACTGTATTTATCACCAACTATTATATAGATAGATATAGTTACAATTGCAGCGAGAAGAACCTGACTTATAAGTTTAAAATGACCGTGAAGCCCATCCGAGGATTTTCTGGAAAGTTTTAAGTAGTCATCAAGAAATCCAACAAATCCGAATGAAATAGTACAGAACAAGAGTACAATCGTATACATATTAAAAAAGTTTCCGCATAAAAGCAAAGTTGCTATTACCGCAAAAATAACGACTAACCCCCCCATAGTAGGAGTACCGACTTTCAGCTGATGACTCTTTGGTCCCTCATCCCTTATGATCTGAGCAGCCTTATAAGCCTTCATCTTGCGTATAAAATACGGAAAAATCATAAGACATATCAGAAATGATATAACAAATGCGACTCCGGACCTAACCGTTATATATCCAAAAACATTCAACGGTTTAAAATTTTGCGAAAGCGGATACAACAAATGAAAAAGCATTATTCCCCCCCCAGGATAATTTGGTTTATTCTTCTATTCTTAAAATTTCTACATCATAAACAGACTGAACCTTTAATTGATTATCATCAATGTACTTCATTACTCTATAAGGACTTGTGAGTACTGCAATATCAATCTTGAGATGCTTAACATCTTTCTTGATCTCCTCGATTGCATTATATTCAGCTTCAAGTCTTTTTTTGCTCTCTTTTATGTTTATATTAACAAAAACAGTACAAAGCAGTAAAACAGTTGAACAGATAGAGGATAAAATTATTATCAAATTCTTATTAATCAAAAAGTTTCTCCACTATTCTTAATTTTGCAGACCTTGACGGAGGATTCAATTTACATTCCTCATCGCCCGGAACTATCAGCTTCTTAAAGAAAGAAACCTCTTTTACTTTACCGCAAACACAATACGGAACCTCTCTGGGACACGTACACTCAAGTGCCATGTAATTAAACATTCGTTTAACAATCCTATCTTCAAGAGAATGAAAAGTAATCACCCCCAATCTTCCGCCTTTTTTTATCTTCGACAAAACAGCCGGGATCCCCTTTTCTATATGATCAAATTCACTATTTGCCACAATCCTTAGTGCCTGAAAAACTTTTGTAGCAGAATGGATATTTTTTGGTTTAAACTTAGCAGGTACCGCCCTATCCACAATCTCTGCCAACTCTTTCGCCGTTTTTATCTCATTATTATTGCGCGCCTCAACAATTTTAGCCGCAATCCTCGGTGAAAAACGCTCCTCACCGAACTTAAAAAAAATCTCTTTTAGTCTGCTCTCCGGGAATGTATTCACTATCTCATAGGCTGATAACCCGCTCTCATCCAATCTCATATCAAGCATCTCATCCTTAACAAAAGAAAATCCCCTCCCCGAGACCTTATAATGATAAACAGAGATTCCAAGATCGATAAGAGCGGCGTCATATTTCTCAAAACCAGTATCAGCCGTTCCAACATCAGCAAAATTACAATTTACAAAGTTGACTCTACCCGTAAAAGGCTCAAGTCTATCCCTTGCAACATTTAAAATATCGGCATCCCGATCAAGACATGTAACACTCAAAAGCGGATTATTCTTTAAAAAAGCCTCCGAATGTCCCCCCTCACCGGTTGTACAATCCAGTACTGTTCTATCTGAATCTTTCAGCAGAAACTCCAAAATTTCATTAACCA
>JBFZEO010000003.1:0-3497 GCA_041306845.1 Spirochaetota bacterium | reverse complement strand
CTTTTTTTAATATGCTGATTATTCTTGCCATAGCTCTTGTGAATGGTATCGATAAAGTCGGGATTGTTAAACTGATTTTCTTTGGTGCGGTGAATGGAGTTGTTTCGTCTGTATTTGCTATAGGAATTGTTGCTACCGGGGAGTTTTTCCTTAATTCACCGACAGTGTTCAGGTTGCAGGAACTCTCTGATACATCTTCACCTTTGTTGAAGGAACTTTTTGACAATGCCGTCGGAACTTACACCCATTCTACTAATGTTGCTAATCTTGCCGAGTCGGCAGCTAACGAAATAAACGCTAACGGACTCCTCGCAAGGGTTGGTGGATTTTATCACGACATAGGCAAGATCGGTAATGCAGAGTATTTTATCGAGAATCAGGGCGATTTCAACATTCACACACAACTCAAGCCGTCGATAAGTGCAACGATAATAAAGTCCCATGTAAAACGGGGAGTGGACAAAGCGATAGCTGCAAATCTGCCGCAGAAAGTTATAGATATTATAAGTCAGCATCACGGGAACTCTTTCATAAAGTATTTTTACTCTATGGCGCTCAAAGAAGCAGACGGCGTTGCCGAAAAAGTTCCAACCGAGATTTATCAGTATAAGAGTATCAATCCGCAGTTCCCGGAGGCGGCGATTGTACTTCTGGCGGATCAGGTTGAGGCGACTTCGAGGGTTATAAAGGGGCCAAGTCAGGAGAGTTTTGATAAGTTGATTAGCAGTATTGTTAATGAGAAGTTCTACGAGGGAATCCTTGACGATTCCGGATTAACGTTGAAGGACTTGACTAAAATTAAAAAGGTTTTTTTAAAATCGCTCATAGGGATGTACCATTCGAGGATTGAATACCCCGGCGAAATGAAGAAATAAAATTCTAAGAGCGGAGCCTCAAAAGTTCATAATTTGATATAAAATGGATAAAATATGAAAAACATAATCACATATAATTTAGCGGAATATAAAAAGCAGCTCAAACAGAGTCTTGTTGACGGGTGGATAAAGAAAATCTTGAAAGAGCTCGACGAAAATAAAAGTTACCTGACGCTTACTTTTTGCGATAACGATGAGATCCGGGCTATCAATAAGCAGTACCGTAATAAAGATAATGAAACCGATGTTCTCTCCTTTTCACAGGTTGAGGGGGAAGATATGGGATTTGATAACGGATTTTTAGGGGATATAATAATTTCTGTTCCTTATGCCGCTGCTCAGGGGGAGAGAATGGGGCACGATGTTTTTGAGGAGGTAAAATACCTCATTCTGCATGGCGTGCTTCATCTGCTTGGTTATGACCACACTGACGATGAACAGGGTGAGATGTTTGAACTGGAGCGGTCTATATTCACCAAACTGACCGGCAGGGAGCTTGTCTGATATGATAAATAAACTGTTTGGTAAAAAAAATGATTACTGCGACGATCTCCTCGAAAGGATCGGGTATCTTAACAAAAAATTGTCCGATTATGAAGAAAACATGATAATCAATATCATTAAACTCAGCAGTATCACAGTCAAGGAGATCATGGTTCCCCGTGTCGATCTTGTTTCTATCAACAAGGATCTACCGTATGAGGAAATCGTGAAGCTCATAGAAGATAAGGGGAGAACCCGTCTGCCTGTTTTTGATGAGAATTATGATAATATAATCGGCGTTGTTCATGCTAAGGATCTGTTGAAATTTCAGAAAAAGAATAAAGAGTATAATCTTGAATCTATAATAAGACCGGCTTATTTTGTGCCGGAGACAAAACCGATAAACGATCTCTTAAAAGAATTCAGAGAAAAGAGGGTTCATCTCTCTGTCGTTGTTGATGAGTACGGCGGGATATCGGGGATAGCGTGTCTTGAGGATATAATTGAGCAGATAGTGGGTGAGATACAGGATGAGTTTGATGATGAGGCGGCTGATATTGTCGAGATCTCGGAGGATTGTTATCTTGTGAATGGGCGGCTCTCTCTAAATGAGCTGAATGACGGTATAAATGCCGATTTTGAGGCGGAGGATATCGATACTCTGGGCGGTTTGATATACTCGATAACCGGTAAAATTCCTTCAAAGAATGAAAAAATTGAATATCGGAATTATATATTTACAATAGAAAGTATTTCTGATAGAAAGATAAGAAGAGTTAAGATAGAGCGGCTGAAAGATAATTCCAATGATGATTAAGATTGATCTGTTTATAAAAATCCGCTTTGTAATTTTAACAAAGTGCCCGTTATATATTTTATCCATTCTTAAGGAGCAGTGTTTATTTTGAAGAAAATAATGTTTTTAAATATTTTTTTATTTTTAATCTGCATAAACATGTTCTCCGAAGGGAGTGCTGTTGACTATTATAAGGCAGGCAACAGTACGTATTTCAATGAGAATTTTAACGAGGCTATCTATAATCTTAAAGAAGCTATAAATATAAATCCCAACTATTATGAGGCAATTGTCCTTCTGGCAAGGGTTTATAACGATGTAAACAATTATGATTATGCGTATAATCTTGTGAATAAAGCTGTTAAGATAAAATCTGGCGATGTGAATCTTGAGTTGTTTATGGCGGATCTTGAAGTTAGGCTCTCGAGGTTTGATCTTGCCGAGAAGAGATACAACAGGATAATTGCTGCCGATCCGCTTAGTGCCGGGGCTTTTAACGGTCTTGCTAATCTCTATTTTGTTACTGACAGAACGGTACTGGGAATGGAGCTTCTGAGTAAAATCCTAAAAGCAGATCCCTCTGACACGAGAGCTCTCTCAAAAATGGCTGATTACTATGAAAATAAAGACAGATCAAAGGCTGAAGATTTTCATGTCAAAAATGTTACGCTGAACTCATTGAATCCCGATGCTTTTTTTAACTATTCACTTTTTGCTTATCGTTACGGCGAGATAAAAAAAGCTTTTGATAACATTAAGATTGCCATCGAACTTAAAAAGAAGGGGATCTATTTTGATTATTACGGGAAATACCTCCTCTATCTCGATAAGGCGGACGAAGCTCTTGTCAATTATAAGATGCTTATAAAGGATAATAAGGAAAATTATGTCTATTTTTATCATCTGGCATCTTCTTACTACATGATGTCCGATAACGATAATGCTTATAACTCTTTGCTCAAGGCGCTCTCACTGCGGGATGATGACGAGATCATCGAAGAGATGTTGTCTGAACTCCTTGTAAAAATGTATCCGACTGAGGATCAGAGGAGACTCTCATTTTCTCAGAGAATGTATCAGAAGGCTATGAATTTTAAGAATGAGTCAGCTTTTGATCTGTATCTTTACTATTTAAAAGAGTCGATAAGGCTCTATACCAAAAACACGAAGGCAAGACTTGAGTTAGCGTCCTATTATAAGTCGCTTAGTATGACGGAACGCTATATAAATGAGCTTGAACTGATATATCGGTATGACAGAAGCAACGTCATAAAAGATAAGATCGATATGGAAAAAGATAAGATGTCCAACAAACTTGGAGTTTCATGGGGACTTAACCAGTA
>JBFZEO010000105.1:0-9456 GCA_041306845.1 Spirochaetota bacterium | reverse complement strand
GTTGTCTTCGGCTTTAAAAGTTGCCTTGTTTATTATATCCTCTATGTTGTCCCGATACCCTTTAGTTAGGAAATTCATCGCTTTTTCAACTCGTTCCGGAGTTTTTAAGAGTCCCTCTCTGTTCGGATCTTCACCCAGTTGTATAATCATCTGTCTTACTAAATCTTTCATTTTACAATCCTGTATCCATAAGTTTACTGTGTAATTTATCCCCATAAATATAAACAAAATATCTATAAAAGTAAACTCAATAACCTTTATTTTAAACGAAGCATTTCAAGTCCAGTTTTAATCTTAAGGTGTTCCTAACTTTTACCCAAAGAAATATTGATTTTTTAAGTAGAATAATGGATAATAAATTAATAAGGAACATTTTATGAATGTGTTTTTTTTCTGCTCAAAGACGTTTTTTGTATCTCTTTTTATTATGATCTTCTCATATTTGTCTGCCGTAGAGTTTAAGATAGGAGTTTTATACTGGTCAATGAATATTCCCGGTCAGGTTGCTATGCGTAACGGACTCGAGTCGGAAGTCAAAAATATAAATAAAAAAGCGGAACAGCTCCATTCCCCTAAAATAAAACTTGAAACAAGGGTAGCCGGGGACGGGGATGCCGGGATAGAGAGGCAGATAAGGCAGATGTATGAACTTATAAATCAAAAAGTTGATCTGATAATAGTGCAGCCAACAGACAATGCGGCGCTGTCAGAACCTTTGAAGGCGGCAAATAAGGCCGGGATCCCGGTTGTTGCTTACGATCAGTATATAACCGGCGGCAGATTGACTGCCTATAGGACATCTGATAATTATAATGCCGGTTTTTTGAATGGGGAGTATATTTCCTCTTTGTACAATGATAAATATGAAATAAAAATTATCCTTATTGAATATCCTAAAGTATCATCGACAGTTGAGAGAGTCAACGGATTCCTCGATGCACTTGGAAATTTAAAACAAAAATATAAAATAATTAGTAGTTATGTTGCTGTTGAGCCTGTTGGCGGCTATGAGGCGGGCGGGCAGATCTTGAGAGATTTTCCTAAATCGGGAAGTGTAGATGTAATTTTTGCAGTTAATGACGGCGGCGGGCTTGCAATTGTAAAGAGGTTGCTTAAAGCGGAGAGGCGTGAAATAAAGTTTGCAACTATTGACGGAGATCCGGAGTCTGTTAATTATATTAGAAATAAAGAAATTGTAGTGATTGATTCTGCACAGTTTTGTGGTCCGCTTGGAGCTGAGTCGGTTAAAGCTGCTTATGATATTTTGAATGGTCAGAAAGTTGCTTACCATGCACTGGTTCCTGTATTTCCGATAACAAAGGAGACTATAAAATCCTATCCGGGATGGCTTGGTCCGATACCGGATGAGTTTCAGAAACCTTGGTTCAGCAACGATAAAATCTGGAAGTCTGAATTAAGAATCGTAAGAGACTAATAAAATCATAGATGCGGGAAATTTTATGTATAATGCGAACAAGGTTGTGATAGATAGAGTCGGTGGTAAACTGGCAGTGAGTTTTATTATAGTCGTTCTTGCCCTCATGGTCACTGCGACTACACTTGCTGCTAACCTGTTTAGGGACATTAACAGGAAAAATGAAGATAAGCTCTCCAATATCATAGGAATAATTGCAAGTGAATCTGTTTCGAGGATAAGTTTTTCCGGGAAATATCATCTTAGATTGTGGGTTGTTGAGATGAAAAAGAAGAGCCCTGAGATAGCTTTTATATCCGTTGAGGACCGTTCCGGAGTTATTATTGCCAATTCGGACCCGCTTTATAATGATATAGTACCGGTTTTCCCGGAAGATGTTATTCAACAGAAAAAAAGCATGTCAATAAATCAGACAATAATTGAAGAGCATGTACATGACGGTAAACTCTATAAAGAGGTTGTGATTCCGTACACCGGCGGGTTGGATGTTAGGCCATCGGGAGTTGTGAGGGTCGGGATCGACTTGCAGAATGTGAGGATGGATCAGATCGGCAGTTATTTCGTGTTAGTGTTGTTTGTGATTTTATTGACAACTCTCGGAGTGTGGGCGGTAATTATCCTTAGCCGTTTCTTTAATAGAAGTATTATTGATCTGGCATTGAATCTGCAGGGGATACTTAATTATGCACCTATTGCAATCTGTGTTGTGGATTCACGCGGATACATAAAGGTTAATAGTATTGAGTTTAATAATCTGTTTGGTCTGTTAAACAAAAATAAAAGCATTAAAGAGGAATTTTACGATAAATTAAAAAATGGTGAGTTTAAGTTAGTTAAAGATGAAGATCTTAAGATATTTGATTCTAAAGGATTCTTTAATCTGGAGATTGAGCTTATTATCAGCGGTGTTTATAAAGCTCTTCATGTGAGCAAGTTTCCTATTGCCAAGAACAGCAAAGGGGAAGGCGTACTTTTTTGTATATTTATTCATGATGTTACTGATAGAAATAAAGCTGTTGCAGAGCTTAGCAATGCTAAGGACTATATTTACGGAATCATTAACTCTATGCCATCTGTACTCGTTGGGGTAGACAGCAACGGATTTATTAATCAATGGAATCTTGAGGCGGAGAGGGTGACCGGAGTTGCAAGAGATTTTGCAGTAAATAAGTTTATAGTTGAGATTTTTCCGAGAGTAGGGTGTAGGATCGAGACTATTTATGAGAGCATAAGGTCTAATGAGGTTAAGCGTGATACTAAGATAAAATATATTGAGGATGGCGAGTGGCGCTATGAAGATATCACAATCTATCCCGTCATATCAAACGAGAGCAGCGGTGCAGTCATAAGGATAGATGATGTAACGGACAAAGTCAGGATGGAGGATATGATGATTCAGTCTGAAAAGATGCTCTCTGTCGGCGGGCTGGCTGCCGGGATGGCCCATGAGATAAATAATCCGCTTTCGGGGATACTGCAGGGGTTACAAATCCTGGAAAAAAGGATTTTTGATGTTAATAACAAAGCTAACCTTGAGGCGGCGGCCAAAACGGGGTTAGATATATCAGTCTTGAAAGAGTATCTTATCAGCAGGGATGTTGATAATCTTATATTATCGATAAGGGAAGCCGGGGTTAGAGCCGCCGGTATTGTGCGGAATATGCTCTCATTTGCAAGAATGGATAAGGGAGACAAGCAGCTATCAAATATAACAACTTTGCTTGATACAACGATTAATCTTGTTATGAACGACTATAATATAAATAAAAGCTATGATTTTAAACAAATCGAAATTGTAAAAGAATATGCTCCCGATCTTCCTTGCATCCGGTGTGAACCATCAAAGATACAGCAGGTTTTTCTTAACATTCTCAAGAACGGTGCAGAAGCAATGTCTGTTAAAAAAGCAGAAAACTATCAACCCCGTTTTACTATTAGATCCTATCGTGACTCCCGTAATCTTTGTGTGGAGATCGAAGATAACGGACCGGGGATGGATAAGTATGTGAGATCAAGGATATTTGAGCCGTTTTTTACGACAAAGCAAGTTGGAGTTGGTACCGGTTTGGGAATGAGTGTATCCTATTTTATAATAACAAGTCATCACAACGGTACAATGATCGTGGAATCTGAGCTTGGGGAATATTCCAATTTTATTATAACTTTTCCGATAGAAAAATCGGAGTAATCGCTTTCTATCTTTAAAAAGTACATTTCTAAAAAATCATATGTCAAATCACGGTAAACGCCTTAAATTTCCATAATAGAATACAAAAAGTTCACCACATATGAGGTGAACTTTTTGTATATTTTAGTAATCGAAAATCAACGCTCCCGAAATTATTAATATTAAGGGGGATTTTTTTCATCATTGACAAATGGTATTATCTTTTGTAATAATTACGGTTCGGTTCAATAAGAACGCAGATAAATTGAAGTAGTTTTAATCGGAGTAAGAAATATAAATGTTTTTAAAAAAATTGGTTATTAATGGGTTTAAATCATTCTGTGATTATCAGGAGATAAATTTTGATAAAGGTGTCTCGGCTATCGTCGGGCCCAACGGCTGCGGTAAGTCTAATATTGTTGATGCTCTAAAATGGGTGCTCGGAGAACAGAAGACCAAAGCTCTCCGTCTGAACAGTATGACAGATGTTGTTTTTAAAGGAACTGAGCAGCGAAAGGGGGTCGGTCGTGCCGAGGTTCGCCTTGTTCTGATCAACGATGATAACATTCTCCCGGTGGAATTTAATGAAGTTGAGATAGCGAGAATTATCTACACTAACGGAGACAACGAATACTACATTAACAAAGAAAAAGTTCGTCTTAAAGATATATATGAGTTGTTTTATGATACCGGAGTCGGCAAGTCAGCGTACTCGTTCATGGAACAGGGAAAGATCGATATGATCCTTTCAAACAAGCCGGAGGACAGACGGTACATTATCGAGGAGGCAGCCGGTATTACCAAATACAAGTCCCGCAAAATGGACGCACTTTCTAAACTTGAGCGGGCTGAGGAGAATATTGTCCGTGTGCAGGATATCCTCACTGAGGTTACAAAACAGTATGAATCTATGAAGAAACAGGCAGACAAGGCGGAACGTTATAAAAATCTCCGTGATAAAGAGGTTGATCTGGAGATCGAGATAAATGTCAACAGGCTCATTAAACAAAAAGAGATAAAAGGTGACTTTGACGGAAAGATAAAGTCGCTTAACGATGAACTTTCCGCTGTTGAGAATGAGATCGCAGCACTGCAGGGAGATGTTGCCGATAAGATGATTTTTCTAAATTCTCTTGAGAATGAGAAAATTGACAGTCAGAGGGTTATCTATCAGTTAGAAAGCGATATTAAACTTCTCAACTCAAAAAGCTCGATGATGAGAGATCAGCTCATTAACCTCAACAACTCGCTGCGGCTCGATGAGGAAAAGATTGTTTTGATTAACAAGAAACTCGAGGATATTGAGTATGAGCTTGAGGAAGCCGATGAGTCCCGGTACGAAGTTTCCGAGCGGATACAGGATAACATCAAGGATACTGAACGATATAACTCAAATATCAAGTCGATAGATATCGATATCGCATCTGATAACGGTGAGATTGACAGATTAAAAAAAGAGATTAAAGATCTTAACTTGAAAATAGAGGAGAAGCGTGTAAGTCACCGCGAGGTTACGGACGAGCTTATTGTGAAGATAGATGAGATGTTGAACTCACTCGATATGAGTGCCAGAGATATCGTAAACATAAAAGAGAATATTAATGGCGAGTTGAAAGCTGTCATCGATGAGATGCCGATAAGACGGGCTTTCATAGACGATATCCTGAAGACCGGTGTCATTCCCGCTAAGAACGATGAACTTCTCAAAATGATAGGCGGTCTGGGTGAAAACCTTAGTGTTATGATGAGGAAACTTGAGTCGATAGGTCAGAACATGGGTAAGTATATGAATGTGACGGACACGTTCATGACAGGTATTTTTAGCCCGGAAGGTGTACTGCAGCGTAAACGGAAGATCGAGTCCGAGATGAGTGAAATTGCCGACAAAATTGATAAAAATCAGGTGAGGATAGAGGAACTTGAGGACTCTGTTCTGGTTAGAGAGGATCAGAAAGATAAATACAGAGAGATCATATCGGAACTCAAAGTTAACTATTCCACACTAAAAGAGAAACAAAACTCGATAGAAAAGGATATACAGCGAATATCGGCAATGAAGAGGGAGCACGAATCGACACGTGACGAACTGACTCTAAAAATAAAGACACACAAGGAGCAGGTTGAAGATGTACGTGAAGAACTCGATAATATTGAGTATGAGACAAAAACTGCTCTGGCATCTAAGAACGAACAGGAAAAAAAGATAAAAGATCTGGAATTTAAAATACAGGATGAAAATGCGAGAATGTCCCAGCAGCAGGTGTATATCCGCGAGATAAATGAGAAATTTATCACAAGAAAATCTGATATAGAAAAACTTAATATCAGGATGGCTGAGGCAGAAACTACAATAAATAACATATATGAAACATTTTATGAGAATTTCTCTATTAACCTGAAGGACTATGAGAAGAATGATCGCTATAAAACAGGCAGGGAGTATAGCGATGTGCGTACCGAGCTCAGTGAACTGCGCAATGAGAAAGGGGGACTTGGTTCCGTAAATCTACTTGCTATTGAGGAATGTAAAAGTCTTGAGGAGAGGTTTAATCTTCTCACCGAACAGCTTGCTGACTTGGCTAATGCTAAAAAGGATTTGCTGCTTGTCATTGATGAACTGAACAAAGTTTCACAGGAGCTGTTTGCCGTAACTTTTGAAAAAATCAGAGCAAACTATAAACAGCTTTTTACAAAACTTTTCGGCGGCGGTTACGCAGATATCTTGCTTACCGATAAAACAAATCTTCTTGAAACCGGGATCGACATAATTGCTCGTCCTCCGTCACAAAAAACAGACAGCATTACGCTCCTTTCCGGCGGTCAGAGAACTATGGCTGCGATCTCTTTGATGTTCGCAACGTTTCTCGTGAAGCCGTCACCGTTCTGCCTCCTCGATGAGATCGATGCCGCTCTCGATGAGCAGAATGTAACCCGCTTTACAAGTTTGTTAAAAGACTTTAAAGATCAGAGTCAATTTGTTATAATAACTCACAATAAGAAAACTATGTCTGCCGCCAATGTTATGTATGGCGTAACCCAGGAATCTCAGGGGGTATCAAAAATTGTTTCTGCAAAATTTATTGAGTAAAATTAAAGATGCCGTATCTAAAGTTAAACCTGATGCCGCACCGGTAAGAGTTGCCTTCAACGGCGAGATTTTTCATTTTATAAAGAAAAACAGGCGTCAGCTGCTGATTGCCGGTGCCTGCATAATTCTTATACTCTGCATTATCCTGTTGTGGATAAATCTCGCCATTAAAAATAAAACAACTTATCCCTCGTTACGTGAGCGGGTGACTGTCAAGACCGGAATGGAGATGCCTGTTGATGGTGATAAGTCTATCTTCATAAAAGATCTTCCATTGTATCCGGAGCTTCCTAACAGTGATTTGACCAATGATTATGTTGATTTTATTCCGTTGAACAGTTATAATAGACCGGATATTGCTATAGTTGATAGGGAATTTGATAAATTGATAGATTTAACCGCCAAAGATTCCCTCCAGTTTACATTCGAAAAAAAACAGGGGAAGTGATTCTTATGTTAAAAAATCTCAGTATTATTTTTATGATCCTGTTGCTCTCTTCGTGCCTTACTACAGGTGATGAGGTGAATGGGGCTGGAGTTGATGATTATCCGGCAGTTAGGGAGCCGTCAGCGGACAAAGGCGTTCCTGATAAGGCAATTGTAATTGATGATGATATTGAGAATGGTACGGCTGATGCTGTTATCGACGATGATCTGGAAAAATCTCCAGGTGTGAAGACAGCTTCAAAACTAACACAAAAACAAGCAGATAAAGATAATAAGAAAAGTGATAAAAAAAACGGAGATAGTTCCGGATCTGCCGGGAATGAGAATTCCCCTGCTCAGAGAAAAGCAGCTGTAAAAAATGTTGTAAAAACTGATAAAACAGAGAATCCTCCGTCAGATAATAACGGAAGTAAAAATACAAATTATGAAGAGAGACTCATTGCACTGGAAAACCTCTCAAAAAAACTGAATAACATCGAACCAACTGTTGATGGAGATAACACAGTACCTAAAGAACGTGAGTACAGGATTGCAATTCAGCCGGATATCAGAAAAGAGTATGCGGACTGGATGATTAAGAATAATGCTTCTGATAAAGAGGAGAGGGCTTTTGAATCTCAAAATATAGTTGCTGATGAGAATTCCGAATTGACGATTTCCATAGACGGCGCAGGTTTTCTGATAAAAGAGATAAATCCTTTCAAGTCGCTTAAGCTTTTTTTAAGAAAAAATTATGATGACAGAACAGTTTTTTCATTCAAAACAAACCTGAGCGGCGATATGTACATAGACTTTGTCAGATATGATGAAGCAAGTGACTCGGTTTATACAAGGCGTTACTTTGTCAATGTGAAACCTCGTGAACTTAGCGGTAAAAAAGAGGTGAAGAAAAAAGATAAGGCGCAGAAAAAGACTGTTAAAGAGAAAAATCAGGATTATAGAAAGGATCTTGCCAACGGGCTTTTTGCTCAGGGGAATGATGAAGAAGCCAAGAAGTGGTTTATTGAAATGATAAATGAGGGTAAGGCTGATTATGAGGTAAATTATAAGATGGGGGTTATCGAAAATGAGCTTGGTAATGCAGCTGAAGCCGGTAAATACTTTATGAACAATCTCAATGAGGATGGGAACCCTTTTTATGACGAGGCACTCGCTTTTTATTCTGCAATACTAAAAAACAGTAAGAAATACAAGGAGGCTCTCGATCTTCTATATAAATACGGAGTTTTAAAAGATCTGTCTGACAAGGGGATGCAGAGTGTGAGAATGGGATTGGCCGATGTCTATTATATGATGGGTAATTTCGCAGAGGCGGCTAAAGAGTATAAACGGTTTTATTCACTCTATCCGGGTTCTTCCGATGTACCTAAAGTGCTTTTTTATCTTGCTTATTCGATGGAAAATTATCCTAAAAATCCGGAATTTGATGAGGCTAAGAGAATATATAATTTGATTATTGATAATTATCCGGAGTCGGTTTATTACAAACAGGCTAAAAATAGGATACTCTACATAGATAGGCATTACTTAAAAGTAAATTAAAATATCTTGACAAAAAAGCTTCATAGTTTTATGAATACATTGCTAATTTTTAAAATCTTATTATTGTAGAAAAGGTTATGAAGAAGAATATTATATTTTTTTTAATGTTTGCTTTGACTCTATCTGTTTATCCGGAGGAGCCTCTTCTTGGTGCGAAGGATTTCTTGGGTAATTTATCTGAGAAGTATAAAAGCTCTGTAAAGGATCTGAGCGGTAAGATAAAATGGGTTGTTGATAATGTCGAGCAGAAGGGTACCATTATATTTAAGAATCCGCAAAGAATGAGGATTGATTTTAATGAAACCGGAAGACAGGTTATCTGTACTAACGGATACGAATTCTGGGTTTATATAGATACCTTAAATATGGTTCTGCATCAGGACCTTATGGGTAAGGAAAAGAAGAAAGATGAAACCGGTAAAGTCGAGATCGTTGAGTCTCAGCTCATGCTGAATCCAGTCGGTTACGACAGGTTTTTGAGAGATTATTCGGTTGAATATGGTGAAGTTAAGGGGCTTGTTGACTATAAAGACGGAAGTAAGGTTTATACTTTTAAACTGCGGAGATGGCGAACGTCTCAGGGCGGATTTAATCAGATTATAATTACAGTTCAAGATAACGGTATCATGAGAAAGGTGGAAGGTTTAACGGCAGCGTTTAAAAAGGTGGTTATCGAAATAGATGATGTTGTGATAAATCAGGGACTTGCTGACAGCAAGTTTAATTATGTTCCGCCGGCTCAGGCTAATACTGTAGAGAATTTTATTAACAAGGGAG
>JBFZEO010000103.1:0-9015 GCA_041306845.1 Spirochaetota bacterium | reverse complement strand
CTCGAAACAATATTAAACAATGTCGGAGCTGAAAGACGTAAGTTTGTGATGGAACAAGAGAATTTCTCCGGAAAGAACTCGATGCTCTAATTTTTTTTCTGAGCCGCTAACCACTTGTAATTATCTGCCGAATCCTTATCTCCCATAGAATCACCCTTCTGCCAGCTAAGATAGGCTCTATCAAATTCACCGGATTTATAATAAGAGATACCGATTTTATTGTAAATGGATGCGTTAGTCGGATCTAATTCTGCAACCTTTGAATATGCAGTTGCTGATTTTAGATATGAACCAATCTTATAATAAAGCAACCCTTTAAAATCAAAAAATCTGCATTTTTCCTTAACACTCATCACTTTCTCTCTGCCGCCAAGCCGTTCAAGATACCTAAGAGCAGTGACAGTATCGCCGGATTTGTAAAGCCCCATTGCCAGAAAATATTCGGATTGTATCGTGGAATAATTGTAATGAATCAGTTTGGAGAATAGATTTATAGCCTGATTATTTTTACCCTCTTTAAGATACTTGTAGGCCAACATGAAAACTTCATATCCGGGATTTTCCCCTACGACCACCTGACCTCCGGTAATCAGCCCACTACTATCATAAACATATAGCGGTCTGGACTGCAAGAAATCAACAAGATTAGATGGCCTGTAACCGGGCAGCTCATAATCCGTTTTCTCAACAATTACCCCATCCTCCAGTTCAAATCTCATGGAAGGAGGAATTTTATCTTTTTCATTCTTATTAAAGATTATCAGACCGGAAATATTCTTTTCATCGTTTTGAATATCCTTATTAACATCTGTTTTGTTATCAGAAGTCAATACAACAGCTTCCATGCCCTCATCAGCCTGAGTAATCACAGGTTTGCTCTCAGTCTCCTCAGACTCTACTATCTCCACCGGCTTTATTTCTGCAACAGGTTCACTCTTCTCCTCTACAGCCGGCACTTCCGCAACTTCAGTTTTTTCCCGTTCTGCCGGTACCGGCACAACTTTTATCTCTTCCGGCTTGGATTCGGCCTTTGTTTCCTGTGAATGGTTATCCGTAAAAGAATCATCATTTTTGTATCCGTAATCGGTTGCGGATGTGACTGTATCCGGTATTATTTTAACATCCGAATCAATAATATCTTTTTTACTATCTGTTGAATTATTAGTAGTTTTACTGACTAAAGGATTATTATCTTCTATCGTATCAGGTTCAATGTTGCCATAACTCGTAGCACCAGTGACAGCGTCATTATTTACAGTTTTTTCTGGTTGTTTAGCAACATTGCTCCCTTGGATATTATCACCCGCCTTTTCGGTTGCGATGGCAGACTTAACAGTTGGCTCATTCACTCCATTCTCCACTACCCCACCGGCCGCCCAGTTATCTCCCCGGTTATCCGGATAGATAGTCGCCGAAGTGACCTCATCCACTGCAAATATACAAAAATTTAAAAGTAATAGTAGTATAATAAAGAGATATCTCACGCTGTCTGTCCTTAAAGGGTTTTAGAAGTGTTACCATATAAATATAACACCAAAACATTATATTTATCGGTAAAGGTTTATGCAAAATACAATAAATATAAATATTTTTTTACTTCAAAGAAAATACTTTGAATAAAAATTATCGATAAAATCTCTTATATACCTAAAGGATACAGGAAATATAATGTGTAATAATTTAAGCAAAATCTTTCTAAAATGCAATTATTATGATATACAGTGTTAAATATTTTATTATTTATAAAGGTGATAAACTTGGATAATATCAGGAACTTTTCCATCATAGCTCATATAGACCACGGCAAATCAACTCTTGCCGACAGACTGATACAACATTGCAATATAATTTCAGACAGAGATTTTCAAGATCAGATACTCGACAATCTCGATATCGAGAGGGAACGCGGGATTACAATTAAAAGTAACGCTGTACGCCTCCCATATAAGGCAAAGGACGGCAAAACTTATTACCTCAACCTTATCGATACTCCGGGACACGTTGACTTCACTTATGAAGTATCAAGATCACTCAACTCATGCGAGGGGGTTCTCCTGCTCATTGACTCCACTCAAGGGATAGAGGCACAAACACTTGCAAATCTCTACCTTGCCCTTGAACACGACCTCGAAGTTATAATTGTCATAAACAAAATAGATTTGCCCTCAGCAAATATAGATATGGTTAAAAAGCAGATAGAAAAGGATCTCGGCTACGATCCGGAAGAGGCAATCCTTGCTTCGGGTAAAGCCGGACTCGGTATAGATGATATATTTGAAGCTATAGTCAAGAGAATCCCTCCTCCGGGTGGAAAGAATAGTGATAAACTTAAAGCCCTGATATTTGACTGTCATTACGATGAATTCAGAGGTGTTGTTGCACATGCGAGAATATTCGCTGGTTCACTTAAAGCCGGTGATGAGATTTATTTTATGCATACAGACAAAGTTTATACTGTCGAAGAGGTTGGTCATTTTATGATTAAACTCACCAAAACAGATATACTTAATGCCGGCGAGGTTGGCTATGTAATTGCAAATATAAAAACTATCTGCGATATCAATGTCGGCGATACGATTACTCACAACAATAACAGAGCGCCCGAGCCGCTGCCGGGTTTCAAAGAGGTAAAACCGGTAGTATTCTCATCAATATATCCGGTAGCATCAGATGATTACAATGAACTACATGACGCACTTGAGAAACTAAAACTTAACGACGCAGCACTGATATACAGCAAAGATTTCTCACAGGCATTGGGATTCGGGTTCAGATGCGGATTTTTAGGGCTCCTCCATCTTGAAGTTGTCCAGGAGAGACTGGAGAGGGAGTTTGGCGTATCTTTAATACTAACCTCCCCATCTGTTCAATACGAAGTTACATTCAAAAGCGGAGAGACTGTCATCATAGATAACCCGGTCAATTATCCAGATCCCACAATGGTAGAATCTGTCAAGGAACCGTACGTTAAAGCCGTTATCATACTACCGGATACATTCCTCGGAGCTATAATAGGTCTCTGCATAGAAAAACGGGGTACACAAGAAAACCTGACCTATCTCGATGAAAAAAGGGTTGAACTTATATTTGACCTGCCGCTTGCGGAAATAGTATACGATTTTTATGACAAGTTAAAATCCCTAAGCAGAGGTTACGCATCATTTGACTATGAGATAACAGTATCTAAACCAACCAATATCGTAAAAGTTGACATACTCGTATCCAATAGTCCGGTTGATGCCTTATCAATGCTCGTTCACAGAGATAAAGCATATAACAGGGCAAAAACTGCCTGTGAGAAATTAAAGGATGCTATTCCGAGACAGATGTTTCAGGTGGCAATCCAGGGGGCTATCGGCGGTAAGATTATTGCGAGAGAGAATATAAGTGCTTACCGTAAAGATGTAACTGCCAAATGTTATGGCGGAGATATCTCCCGTAAAAGGAAACTCCTCGAGAAACAGAAAGAGGGTAAAAAAAGAATGAAGATGGTCGGTAACGTTGAGATTCCTCAGGAAGCATTCCTTGCAATACTCAAGACTGACGACTGATAATAAAAAAACTGTCTCATATGGTGTCAGAAACTAAAAATATTTCAGATAACTATTGGGCACCTCTAATAACCTTGCATTTCAAACAAAGTAGTTTTTCTCATAGACGAGAAGCTGAAACCACAGCATAATCTGTTTATGTTGGAATTTCAGCGACAAAGTATATGAGAAAAAGAACGAGTATGAAACCAAGTGAGGTTATTAGAGATGCCCTAATTTGAGACAGTTTGATCTGCCTAAGATATTTTCAGAAAAACACTTATATAAGAAAAAATAATAGCATATACTAATGCAGGTGTCAGGTTAAGAATTTTGATTTCTCTTATTTTTATCAAAGTTATACCAAGTCCTGCAACAAGGATTCCGCCGGTTGATGTGAGCTGTGCAATTATGAACGGAGTAAAGAAATTCTCTGCTACAGATGCCAGCAGTGTAATCGTCCCCTGATAAATAATTATCGGTACTGCCGACAGAGCGACACTAAATCCGAACGTAGATGAGAGAATGACAGACATAAATCCGTCAAGGAGACTTTTAGTTATAAGAACAGTGTGATTATTGCGCACACCGGAATCAATAGAACCTATTATCGCCATTGAACCTACACAATATATTAGTGAAGCAGTTATAAATCCTTGCGTAAAATTACCATTCTCACCGACACGCAAAACCACCTTGAGCCGGTCAACCGCTTTTGTAAAAAAACAATCTATATCAATAATCTCCCCGGTAATCGCACCGAGAGCCACACTTAGAGCTATAATTATTATGTTCTTAAACTCAAGCGCCATCTGAATGCCGAGTATAAAAGTAACAAGCCCAAGCGCCGTAAACAGCAGATTCTTAACTTTTTCATTTATGAACCTGCCGAAGAAAACGCCAATCAATGTCCCGGCTATGATCAACACAGCATTAACAATAGTTCCCAAAAATATCATTTTGTTGTCCGTCTGATATAGATTTAAGAAATAAAACACCATATTACAACAAAATGTATTTTATGAATAGATGTAATTCTAAATAAACAGATTCATCCCGGCCTCATCAGTTTTTTCAAGATACGCTGCAACTCCGCCGATAACCGCAGCATCGATAAGTTCCCCTTTCTTAACTCCCATCACGTCCATCGACATCTGGCAGGCTACAATATTTACACCATTTTTAACAGCTGTATCTATCATCCCCTCAAGCGACTCTATCTTCTGAGATTTCATTATACCCCGCATCATCACCGGCCCCATTCCCATCATGTTGAGTTTAGACAATTTAAGTTTTTTTGACGACGACGGCAGCATTATCCCAAACATCTTACCCATAAATCCTTTTTTTACACTTGGTTTCTTAGGTTTCTTGATTACATTCAGCCCCCAGAATGTAAAAAACATCGTAACTTTTTTACCCATCGCAAGAGCTCCGTTGGCAATCACAAATGAGGCAAGAGCCCTGTCAAAATCATCACTAAAAACCACTATTGTTTTTGAATTTCCAAGTTTTGAATCTGCTATATTGTTATTATTCACGTTTTCTTCCCCTTTTTTCTGAATAAGAGCTACTATTTTACCCTTATCGCTCTCCCTTTTTACAAGACAATGTCCTGTAACATTACACCAAGATTCCACATCCCGATAAAATCCCGGATCTGTTGCCTCTATTTTTAGACAATCACCATTCTCAAGCAACTCAATCTCCTCTCTTAGTTTGACAATCGGCCCTGGGCACGACAAACCGCAGGCATTAACAGAGATAACTTTTGAGTCATCGGTAACAGCACTATAAGTCATTTTATTGGGAATGTTACTTCCGTGGTCAAATATATTTTCATTGCTCTGATCTGCAACAAAAGTCCTATAAGTTGTGTAACCTCCGGCAAGATTATAAACATCTTTATACCCGTTCTGCAGCAGAATCCTCGACACAAAGTATCCCCTCGCTCCTACCGCACAATATATAACTATCTTTTTATCCATAGGGATCTCCCCGAGCCGCTCCCTGATCTCCTCAAAAGGAATATTTACCGCGCCTTTTATCATTCCGTTAGCTGCTTCAAGAGAAGTTCTTACATCTATCATCAGGTAATCCTTCAAGTTTGCAAGGTTTTTAGAATGGATAACTTTAACCGTTCCATTTATTATATTTGCCGCAGTAAATCCGGCCATATTTACCGGATCTTTGGCCGAAGAGTACGGCGGTGCGTAAGAATGTTCAAATTCTTCAAGATCAAATACTGTACCGCCATTCTGGATATATGCTGATATAACATCTATCCTCTTCTCAACTCCCTCATAACCAACACACTGAGCGCCAAATATTTTACCATTACTCTTATCAAAATGAACTTTGAGAGCCATCCTTGTCGCTCCGGGATAATATCCCGCGTGTGAATTACTGTGAACCAGGGTTGATTCATACTCTATTTTCTCCCGGTCAAGCAGTTTTTCCGATGCCCCAGCTGTAGCAATCGTCAAATCAAAAACTTTGGCAACCGCAGTTCCGATTGCGCCTTTGTAAACTGATTTATTACCAAAAACAATATTATCAGCAGCTATTCTTGCCTGTTTATTCGCCGGTCCGGCGAGCGGTATCATCATTTTTTTATTTATCACAGGATTTGTTATTTCAACAGCATCTCCTACGGCGTATATGTCGGGGTTATCCGTTGCCATATATTCATTGACCGATATACCTCCGGATACACCAAGCGCAAGTCCGCAGTTTTTAGCAAGAATGGTATCAGGTTTGACTCCGATGGACAAAATTACCATATCAGCTTTTATAGTTTCACCGGTGGACAGAGATATATCCAGACCATTTGTACTATCCTTAAATGAGGTTACTCCTTTTTTTAAATAGAGTTCAACATTCTTAATCTTGAGATGTTCGTGCACTATCGCAGCCATGTCAAAATCGATCACATTCATAACCTGCGGAGCCATCTCTACTATACTTACGTTTATACCAAGTTCTGCGAGATTTTCTGCCATCTCAAGACCGATAAAACCGGCTCCTATCACAGTTGCCTTTTTTACACTGTTTTTTTTAATAAAATTATATATCTTGTCAGTATCATCAACATTCCTCAACGAAAGAATCCTATCGGAATCTATGCCTGGAATCGGAGGCCTTACAGGGCTTGCCCCCGGTGAAAGGATAAGTTTATCGTAGTTTTCGTTGTAAGTCTCCCCTGTCTTAAGGTTTTTAATCGTCACACTTTTTTTCTCTTTATCAATACTCAGTGCCTCCTGAGACACTCTGACATCGATTTTAAATTTTATCTTAAAATCATCCGGACTCGTCACAAAAAGATTATCTCTCCCCTGTATAACTCCACCTATATAATACGGAAGCCCGCAATTAGCATAGGATATGTAACTATTCTTCTCAATAAGAATAATCTCTGCCTTTTCATCATTTCTTCTGAGCCTTGCAGCCGCAGTTGCCCCACCGGCAACACCGCCTATAATTATATATTTAGCCATAAATAAATCTCCCTTTTCCAAGTTATATTGTAATTCATAATTAAAAATAATTCCAACTTACAATACTATATTAGTATATTATCATTTTTATATATTGTCAAATAAATACTTCATATTAAATCGATTTTGTTATATAGTAAGATACTATTTGATTATAGTTTGGAGGGTACTGGAGAATGGATAATCTCAACACAAATATAATTAAAGATTTCTTCAACACAATCAAAGATATCAATATTTTTGAAGATAAAATAAATTATAACTATTTAGATGAAAAAATCACCCGACTTCCTGATGAAAGAAAATCTGCATTACTCCTGACAACAATGATAACCGATTATCTCTCTTTAAGAAATCAGTACATAATAATAAGCGATAATGAACTTGGAGAAATTTTTAATTTAACAAAGCAAATTCTAAAGGGCGACAAGACATTTTTTCTTAATAAAGTTACCTTTGGATTAAAGAATATACTTAAAAGTAACACTGATTTCCAGCTCATTTTGGACAATAAGGAGATCCCGTGTTACCAGTACAGCCCGACTAAACAGCTTGAAATTCTCGGTATAGATCCTCAAAGAATAGTTTCTCCCGTACTCGATATCGGGTGCGGTCAAGGTGGTCATCTCGTAAAATTTTTAAGGACAATCGGCATAGATACCCGGGGATTTGATAGAATTGTAGAAGATTACGACTTCATTGCCAGAGGAGATTGGCTCCATTTTGATTATGGGTTTGATAAATGGGGAACAATAATCTCCCATCTTGGATTCAGTAACCATTTTACACGATACAATATGAAAAAAGGCGATGAGCATCTTAGATACGCTGAAGTCTATATGAAGATACTGAATTCTCTTAAGAATGGCGGAACTTTCTTTTATGCACCGGGACTTGAATTTATTGAGAAAATACTCCCATCTGATAAATTTGTCATAGATTCACATATTATAATTGACTCGGATTATCAAAAGAGTACAGCAGTAAAAATAACACGGAAATAGACAGTTACATGGATCGCTTAAAATCAATCATATAATTATAAAACTGTCTGCATTTATCAACGAAAGAAATAACCATTAGAACAGAACCGATTATCTGAAGTATGCGTAGGAAATAAATATATCCGCTTCCAGAGTCCATTAATTCACCCTTGAACAAAAGTGCAACAAGAGAAAGGCATAAAAAAACCAGAAGGTAAGCAATGGTAAATTTGCCGAGGAACGAATTAAGCACCTTGAAAGGCACTTTAAAAATCGGATAGAAGATCATCATAATAAATAAACCGGGTATCCTCAAAAGTATAACTGCTAAAAACCAATATTCAATTATCCCCTGAGTGAAAATCAGAAGTGTAAAGCAGGTAATCATGAGAAAATCACCAAGCGGATCGAGTATTTGTCCCAGTTTTGTGGACTCATTCAGTTTACGTGCAAAAAAACCGTCAAAAGCATCTGTAAAACCGATCAATATTCCAAAAATAAGAATATATAGCTTTATTTTAAACTCATCAAATCCCATATAAAAGATGTTGCCTTTAAGAGCTATGCCAAACATTACTATTAGAATGGGTATAAGTGAAAATCTTAACGCCGACAAAACATTTGAAATGTTAAGACAGGTGATCTCCTTACCGGTTTTTATATCTCTAAGCCAGTCGATTTTAACTATAAAAAAGATCTCCATTGAAATACACAAAAGAGTGTTTAGAAAAACTACACTAATAATCTGAGCATGAGAAACTCGGATAAATCTCGTGAAAATAAAAAAAATAAACATCCCGAAAAGCCATATTAGGAAAAAACCTCCGGATATATTTACTATTTTTCTATTCTTCAAACTCAACATACAATTTATCCTGCAATTATTATTTTCAGTTATTTATATTTTTATATGAAACCGATCAAATACCAGATTTTCAATCACCCAATTATACATTAAATATTATTTTTTTCAATTTTTTTGAAGTTATTTTTTATACATAGATC
>JBFZEO010000102.1:0-8041 GCA_041306845.1 Spirochaetota bacterium | reverse complement strand
TGTTCACTTCCATTTGAGCAAATTACTAAATTGTGGTGTCTTTCTTTTAGTTCCTTAAGCATTTTCAAAACACCTTTATACAATCTCCCTTTGTTTTTTATATATATCTTTTCATATACGGTTATTTCTTTTTCCAATTTTTCTTTAATTTCATTATCTATGCATCCAGTCAACTTTTCGACTATATAATTACATTTAAAACCGAAAAGACTGATTATTTCTTTTTTTGATTTCGATTTAAACTTATGTTTTTTTAAGACTACGCGAATAGCTTTTACATCAACTGTATCTGTTTTAAACAGTGTTCCGTCAAGATCAAATATTACCAGCATTTGAATCCTTTCAATAATTTAAAAATAGTTTATCAAGGCATATACAACGAAATTGATTTATAGTGATTTTACTCTGTTGCGATTCCTTTAGCTAATAAGCTTTTACCAGTTCCTGATAGACCAGAAAAAAATAAATAGTATTGGTTTCAAAATCACCTCTATACTGTTATAGTGTTTACTAAGTAACAATTTCAAACAAATAAACACCATCTGACACCAAAGGTATCTGTAACATCTGTCATAAATTCACTAAAGAAACATTCTCCAAGCGGATAATTAATCACGGCGTTTAGTTGTAGAATTTCGTATGCCTTGGTAATTAATTCCTTTTCCTCTTTTCCAAATTGAAGACAAAACTGCATTGTATTTCCTGCTACAGCCTTTTCCTCTGGTGGATTTAATTCACTTAAAGCAAAAACTTGGCCATAAACATCTAACTCTGTATGAACATTAATCCCTTCTGGTGTTTTGAATTGATTTAGTATAGTTGCATTAAATGCCTTATGATATGTTTCAATTGCTAAATCAGAATTACGTACATACACCTGATAAAATATTCTGTTCATCTTATTCATCTCCTTAATCTAAATTTTCCGAGCCCGCAGGGGCAACCATAACGAGGCTATAGAAAAAACCAATCTCTGCAATTTGCGTGACAAAAAGCCAGAGTCGGGTTCAATCGGTTGTTAGCTTTTTATTTCTTCCCACTTTTCAAGAACTAAATCAGGTATTCTGGAAAAATGATTTTTATTATTTGTTACAAGAGACATATTCATATAAATTGCAGTTGATGCAATTAATAAATCCATATCATCAATTCTGTTGCCATCTTTTTCTAATTTTGCCTTTAATTCTCCAAAAACTTCTATAATTCCTTTATTTACATCAATAATAGGGAATAATTCTGAAATTCTAATTGCAGTTGCTAAATTCTTTTCCGGATGTTGCGATTTTTTAGCACCATAAGTTAATTCACCAAAAGTAATTACAGAAATAAATTTTGGTATATTTTGATTTTCATACATCCAATTGTTTATTTTCTGATTTCCTTTTAAACTGTAAATTATAATATCTGTATCAATCAAAAATGCCATCATTTGCTCCAAATCGGGTTGATTGATTTCTTCCTTTTCTGATATCTTTTATTATATCATCCGAATCTTTATCATCTATCCACGCTCCAGTTAATGTCAGGAACTCAAGAGTTGTATTTTTTAATTGCTTTTGATTTGAATTCAGGTAATTTTCTATAATAGTAATTACCTCCTGACTAATTGAACGGTTTTGCATTTTAGCTGAAGTTTTTAAGTAACTATACAATCTATCATCTATATCACGAACTTGTAATGTTGCCATGATTAACTCCTTTTTGTTATTATATAATTAATTCATGAAAACACAAGCAATATGCATGAGTAATAATCATGGATTATAAAACACAAATTTGTAATTAATTTCCTTCTTTTATCTTTGTCCTGAATCCGGTCATTTTCAGTGTCGTATTCGACTTTCTTCACATTTTCCCGCTTTATGATGATGTCCGGCTCCGACTCAGGGGCGGGAGTTTCATCCTTCGGGCTGTCCGATCTCTCCCGAAATTTCTTTTCCAAATCGGCAATACTGTGGTTTTTAAGGTAAGATATTGGGATTTTCTTGCTATCTTCATTCTTTCGGACAAATCAGTAATTAAAGTTCAGGAAATCGCTAAATTTATCTCTGTTTTTCATAAGAAGTTTATCATAAAAACAGAGGAAGACTTCAGGTTTCTTACGAATGAAATTTGAGATCTCTGACAGATATTTGACGCTCTCATCATCTGACGACTGGACATTATTAAGAATAAAAAAGACCGGACTCTCATCACTACCTAAAACTCCAAAAAAACAGGAAAGACTCTTGTAAAATTTATCATCATAAGTGATCTCAAACGGAATATCGGACTCCTTCACCTCAAAAATATCTGATAAACCTGCATTAAATCTAATGAGGACTGTCTTATCAAGTGCCGGCTCGTTATTAATTTTATCTCTGATAACGCTCTTTTTATCATTAGTAAACCCGTTAAAAATCGAAACATACTGCGATATGAGATTATAAAAAGGTACCATCGGCTGTTTGCTGTTAAGTGTTAAAACATCAAGATTAATGACAATAACATTATTCTTTAACAAATACTTATTTATCTCATCAATTGTACCTTTCAACTGAGAATGACTCTCCTGCTTACCAATAAAACAGATATTACCGATCCCTGATTTACTCTTTGTAAAAAGAGTCTCAACAATCGTAAGGATATTTTTACGGTCAGCCATAGAAGTTTTGATTTTAACCTTCCCTTTTTTAGAAGATGAATTGTCGAGATGTTCAATAGTATCTTCCCGTTCAGAATCATACCTTCCGCTAAGATAACCTTCAAGTTTTTTTCTATCCCTCTCTCTCTCCTCATCAATACTCTTGAGAATATCTTCGCTGATCTCAACAGAATCCACCTCCTCAGGAATAACATCCTGAATATCCGGAGAATAGAGCTCTTCAAACTTGGATTGAGGCAAGAGTTTATCAAAGAACTTCGATGAGTACCTGTCCTTGTTCCAGTCATAATCCTGTATAGTTTCGATATAGTTCAGAGTGGGAATGTATTTACGGTACGCATCCGAGCTTTCATCCGACAAATCATATTTTATAATAAGCAGGAGATCATTAATTAATTCACTGACTGACTGATACTGACTAACAGATGAGAGGCGCAGCAGTTTGAATAGAACCGACTTTAAATTATCATTCACTCCGGCCTTCACAATAATAGCCTCAAGTTCACTTGCTGATAGCACCGACTTCACACCGCCGTTAAAAGCAATATCTTCACCGGTTACAAGCCGCAGTATTAACATCCCGATAGAGTAAAGATCTGACTTGTAATCTATCTTATGATCTCCGGCAGACTTCTGCTCCGGTGACAGATAAGAAAAATACGTATTTAACGCACTTTTATCATTCTCATCAAGATAATCGACAAGCTCATTGTAAGCAAAGCTGTAAATCCTTGTTTTATATATGTCACCCACAAATTCAATCCATATACTTTCCGGATTAAGACTACCGTGAGCAAGACCAAACTTATGTATAATCTCAAGTCCGTTCGCTATCTGTACCATAAAAAGGAGGGCTTTTTGAACATCAAATTTACTGTTAGATTTAAGATAATTACTCAGCGTCATCCCCTTAAACTTGGGATTCGTTATATAGATATAATCGTTATAAAGATCAATCTCAAGAAAATCCATGATAGACGGGTGTTTTATGTTGTAGAATGAGTATATCCTCGCCTTAAATCTGTCGATATCTGACCCTTTATACTCAACAACCGGCTTTTTTAAAAACCTCATAACAAATTCATCTGCTGTGTAAATGGAGTGTGCAAGCCACACATCAGACATCGAATCCTCATCGATTTTTTCGTGAGCAATATAACAGTTATTTATATTCTTTTTTGTAAAATCCATAGCTCCACTCCATACATTATGATCCTCACTATTTACCCGGGAAACAGCAATAAAGTCGCAAATCTCAAACACTTCATTCAAACCATTTAAATAACTACACATAAATTATATGTTAAAATCATTAATATTTCAAATTTTTAAAAAACATAAATGAAAATACAAATTATTCCATTCCCCCGACTTCTCCCCATTGTTGCAAAATGCTGAAATAAATTTGAATTTAGATTGATTTTAATATTATACTTAGATTAAGAATAAAATATAAAATTAATATAAATAGCTGCCTGAAGTATATATACAGCATAAAGGTTCCGATAATCAGGAATGATTGTTTCGATCAAATTTGTCTTACGGATTAATTATGAAAGAGGAAAAGAAAAGCAGGATTAAAATAATTAAGATAAAAGAACCGAAAAATAGTTCCGTTAAAAAATATGAGTCGGCGGTAAAAATGAATTCAGAGATTATAGAAACCGGTCTTTTTGGATGTCAGGACAAAACTCAGGTTGAATGCAGTATTAATTTTGCCCGTTATCTCAAAGGGTGCGGAATAACAATAAAGAATCATTTATTGTTTTTTAAACTGATTGAAACAAATAATAAATGGATAGTAGATGAACTAATCGGTAATAAAGAGGCAAACCTGCTTTTCACACAGATACCGGTAGACAAATTCATAATTGAAAAATCCCTTACCATTCTTGCATACTGGCACCCGGATCAGATATATCACAAAGTTCTTGAATCACTGCTCGGCATAATAGAAAGCGCATATTACGACTCCGATGACGGCTATAAACTATACAATCTCCAGATAGCAGACATAAATACTATTGGCAAATACCTTGAAAAAGAAAAGGGTCAGGATTATACTACCAACAGGATAATCCTCGATATCCTCCATAAGATAAGTCAGCTTGGCGGATATGATAATGAGAATAAAAAATCAATCATTGCAAAACATGCTTTTAATATAAGATTTGCTTTTTTTGATGATCGGAAGGATCTGAGAAATATCATCCCTCAACTGCTATTAGTCAAAGTCAAACATGAGGAGGTTGCGCCATCAGAAGGTTTTAAGGAGTTTCTTAAGAATAAAAAAGATAAATAGCCGCAATTTGTACGGGAATGGGGAAGTCAGATAAATTTTTACTTGGAGTAAGAATATGGAAAATGAGATAGACAGTAAAACAAAACAGCTTGAAGGAGTAATCAAAAATATCCAGCTGTATAAGTACAGATTAAAAGATAAAAACAATAATCCAGGAGGACTCATAGAACTCCCGGACAATGTGCTTCCTATAATAGTCGGAGATCTCCATTCCAATAAAGAGTACCTCAAACTCATAATGGATGATGACGGTAATCTGGATAAATTACGAAGCAAAGATAAAGAGTATGTTCTTGTTATAATAGGTGACGCGATACACAACGATCAAACCGGAATGATGATGGAGCAGCCAAGTTCAATGCATATACTCGATTACATTTTTGATATAATTTCTGAATTTCCGGATCGGGTTATATATATCAAGGGTAATCATGACACTTTTGATCCTCAACTGCGTAAAAGCGGCATCGCTCAGGGGGCGGAGTTTAAAAACTTCCTCATAAAAACAAGAGGCGAGGATTATACTGCGAAAATTGGAGAGTTTTTTGACTGCCTCCCATTCTTCATAAAAGGCTCAAATTATGTGATAACTCATGCCGGTCCGGTACGCGGCGGGATCACAAGAGATGAACTTATTAACGTCAACTACGACGCAGATAAAGCGTTTCAGCTGCAATGGAACAGAGTTCATGAATTCAGGGGAAATCCGAGCAAACGGGAATACAGTGAGGAAGATATAAAGGAAACGCTCAGTAAACTTGATATGCCGGCTGACTCGGATTTTATCGTAGGACACAATCCGTTGTGGAACACCGGGGATAAAACCGGCGTCTGGGAGAATGTTATCGGTATCAAAAATCATCATATTATTTACTCCGGAACCGGGAGTCTCGCCCCTTACTACATAAGAGAAGATGGTAAGTTCAATCTGAAATTTGCATTGAAAGAGAAAAAATCGGGAGGATTTGATTATGACAGGTAACATACTTGCAGACAGAGTTGTTGATGAGAATATTATCAAGTTTTACTATCTCAACTATACACCGGAAGAACTTGTAAACAAACTTGAAAATATCAAACTTGAACCGTGTCGAACATGTTCTGAGGTTCCTTTTAATGCGCAGGTAAAGGGATATAAGGGCGCTCTTGATGAGGATGGAGAGTTATGGGTAACAAAGGAGACATCGATAAATGAGGCTGTTTTTCATAAACTCGGTGAACTCTCATATATACTCGACTTTTTAATGGGTACACTCGCCTCGCCTACCATTCTCACCAAAATAAACGATAAATATTACCGGGCATCTAAAGCTATCCTAAATGCAGTGCAGATAAGCAGTTATAACTATCTGGAAAATCCGTATAAGAAAATGATAGCAGAGGATCTTGTAAACAGATGGCTGCAGTTTGATGAAGATAGAAATCCCAATAACTATATGGTTATACACAATTCAAAGAATACACCTTTTGTGGTTGCGATTGATTATGACAAATCAGACCTGGAATCAGAAGATATGAAAATCACCGGAAATGATGAAAAATTCGGATGGTTCCGAAAAGAGAAAACAAGATTCTTAACACTTTTAAAACCTGAGAATTTTGAGAAACTCTATATTGATGACTTTGAAGAACGCCTGAAACTAATGATGGCGATGGATCTGGAATTCATCGGAAAAACATCAGACAGAATTCTTTCCGGATTGACCACAGAATCAAAAGTGAAAGCAGATATAATAAAATCCAATATCTCTAAAAGAAGAGAGTATATAAATAACTACATAAGGAAATGGTTTAAAGAGAGAGATCTTACCATTAATGACCCATCAGAGAGCGATTATTCCAAGATGGGAAAGTCATTCATGGGAATATACAATAATAAAAGCTGATAACGAGGCTGTAGAAAACCCCTCTTTTTAGCATCTCAAATCTACATATAATAAGCGCAGCTGGTCCGTCATACTGTTGAAAGATTTCGCTAACGCACCGACTTCATCTTCCTGTTCTACATCTGCGCTCAGGGATAATTTCCCTGCCGCAATCGCCTCGGCAGTCTTTGACAGTCTGGATAGTGGATCGGTAATCCCTCGAGCAGCATACCAGCCTGCACCCAGAGCAAACAAGGCGGCAACAACCCCTACACCCAGGTTGATCCATAATGACTGATAAGTAGACATCAGAGCCTCAGATTGATCATTCTCGGCAATTAAGAGCAACTGCAATACAGGCTGCCATCTGTAGGCTCCCAGAACTGTAGCGCGGCGATAGCTGCGATAGGTGGCTTTTCCATTCGTCCCTGTGTCGATTGCATTCTGGATAACATTATCAAACCGATACTTTTCGCCGGTTATATATCCCCGGAAACGCGATTCGGTGATCAGCAGCACATTGGGGTTGATCAGGTATGTTTCCCCCGTATTTCCCAGGCCAGCACGCTCAGACATAATCTCGTTTAGCGTATTCAGGCTTGCATGCCCTGCAAGAACGCCCACAGTTTCGCCGTCCGCGTTTACCACCGGGAGGGATAGGATGAGGGTGAAGGGAGCCGTTTCAACCGCAGGCTCGTTTGCGGAACTTAATTGCGGGGTTTCCTGAAGTGGGGTGATGTATGAATTATTCAGGCCTTCCTTGAAATAGGTTTCCTCAGCTTGATCGACATTCAGGAAGGATGGGTTGGTTGATATGAATATTTTTCCTTGCAGGTTGAGGAGATATAGTTCGTTAAACACCTGGGATTGATCAATCAATTTCTTGAGATCGTTTTCAATATATCCGGCAGCCGGGTACAGCTGTATTTCCATGGTATTAAATTCTGAGATTTCTAACGAATTTTCAAAAACCCACAACCGTTCAGGAGCCGGTATTGCCAGCATCAAGCTGGTCTTCAGGTTGTTAATCCAGGCGTTAATCTCTGATTCCTTAAGCGTAACCACAGACTCGAGCTGCGCGTAGGCCCGTTCGCGTCCATTTTGAGCGCTGAGGAAGCTGGAAATGATCGAGGACAAAATTACGGGAGTAAGCACCAACACAATAAAATTAATCAATAGCCGGGTGCGGATGCTCCGGGTGCGCAATGACCCGACCATAAGGGACACAAG
>JBFZEO010000101.1:0-2800 GCA_041306845.1 Spirochaetota bacterium | reverse complement strand
CTTGTTAAACCTATCAATGCTCAGGATGGGGATTTATTAAAAGTTTCTGCGTTCAAAGGGATCGAAGACGGTACATGGGATCAGGGAACTTCAAAATACGAAAAAAGAGGTGTTGCTGCTTTCGTTCCTGTGTGGAAGCCAGAAAACTGTATACAGTGTAACAAATGTTCTTTTGTGTGTCCTCATGCTGCTATCAGACCGTTCGTTCTTGACGCGGCTGAACAGAAAGGTGCAAAGTTCGAAACATTGGAAATAAAAGCTCCTACACAGTTAAAAGATATGAGATTTAGAATGCAGGTTGCTGTTCTTGACTGTCTTGCCTGCGGTAACTGTATCGATGTTTGTCCGTCTAAGGTTAAAGCGCTTGAGTTCGCTCCGCTTGAATCTCAGTTGTCTGAGACTGCTAACTGGGAGTATTGTGTTAACAATGTTACAACAAAACAGAACCTTGTTGATGTTAAAGCATCTGCTAAAAACTCTCAGTATGCTACTCCATTGTTTGAATTCTCCGGTGCATGTTCCGGTTGTGGTGAAACTCCGTATGTTAAGCTTATTTCCCAACTTTACGGTGACAGACAGATGATCTCTAATGCAACAGGATGTTCTTCTATTTACTCAGGCTCTGTTCCTTCAACTCCTTATACAACAAATGATAAGGGACATGGTCCGGCTTGGGCAAACTCGCTTTTTGAAGATTTCTGTGAATTTGGTCTTGGTATGTCACTTGCGTCAGAAAAAATGAGAGCAAGAATCGAAAGATTAATGAAGGATTCTATTACTGCCGGTTGTCCTGCTGATACTAAAGCATTGTTTGAAGACTGGATCGCTAATAAAGATGATTCTGATAAATCAAAAGAGCTTGCTGGGAAAATTACCGCTGTAGTTAAAGCTGATGCGTCAAAATCTAAGTTCTCTAAAGAAATAGCTGAATTAAGCAGTTACCTTACTAAGAGAAGTCAGTGGATTATCGGTGGTGACGGTGCTTCTTACGATATCGGATTCGGCGGACTCGATCATGTAATCGCTACCGGTAAAGATGTAAACATCCTTGTTCTTGATACTGAAGTTTACTCAAATACCGGAGGTCAGGCTTCAAAAGCAACTCCTGTAGGTGCTATCGCAAAATTTGCGGCTGCCGGCAAGAGAGTTAGAAAGAAAGATCTTGGTTTGATAGCAGCAACTTACGGTTATGTATATGTTGCTCAGATCGCCATGGGAGCAGATCAGGCTCAGACTATGAAGGCTATCAAAGAGGCCGAAGCATACAACGGACCTTCTGTTATAATTGCATATTCACCTTGTATTAACCATGGCTTGAGAAAAGGTATGGGTAAATCACAGGCAGAACAGGCTGATGCTGTTGAATGTGGTTACTGGCACCTCTGGAGATTTAATCCTATGCTTGAAAAAGAGGGAAAGAATCCATTTGTTCTTGATTCTAAAGAACCAGACTGGTCTAAGTTCCAGGACTTCATCAAGGGTGAAGTTAGATACTCTTCATTGATGAAACAAAATCCTGAAGGTGCTGAAGAATTGTTTAAGGAAACAGAGAGAAATGCTCAGTGGAGATACAACAATTACAAGAGACTTGCTAATCAGAAATGGGAAGTTTAATAATAACTTACTTTAGTTTTATCTAATTTAACGAAGCGGAAGTCGCCGTAAGGTGACTTCCGCTTCTATTTTAGAGAGCAGATTGACTTAGATTGCGTTAAATCCATTCCATAAAAGCATGAGAGATCGTTTATATGGTTGGTATATGAGTGTTTTGCAG
Source organism: Spirochaetota bacterium (assembly GCA_041306845.1). Lineage (GTDB taxonomy): Bacteria > Spirochaetota > GWE2-31-10 > GWE2-31-10 > GWE2-31-10 > JBFZEO01. Next base: position 1,026 of record JBFZEO010000101.1, on the reverse strand, counting down.
AGTGTTAATCTATGTTTTGACCGGATGAGAAGCCTTTTTCTTGTAACTTTAAACGTCGTTTTTTGTTGAATGTTACAGGGCTTTGATTGATATAAAATATCTCAAAAGGAGTTTGCACCCCTTTTTTAGATATTAGTCTCTTTGTCTTTGATATAATCGATTAATATCTCTTTGATAACTCTATTCTCAAGCATCTTTATAAAGTCATCCTGCTGAAGTAAAAAAGATATCTTTGAAAGCATCTCAAGATGTCGTTTAGGATTGGAACTTAGTATTAAAAATAAAGTGTGCACCATGGAACCGTCAATCGCACCGTAATCAATCGCTTTTTCAAGGAAACAGATTGCTACCCTTTCATCCGCAATTTCGGAAACAATCGGAGACCTTGAGTGAGGAAGCGCAACTCCACGTCCGACAGCGGTACTCATCATTTTTTCACGGTCAATGAAAGATTTTATTGCAGTATCGATATTGATCGATTGCGGCATGTCAACTGTTTTAAGCGCGTTGTTTAAAACATCATCTGCCGATCCGCCCTTTATGTTATAGTAGATTCCTGTTGATGAGATGATTTCAGACAGTTTTATCGTGTCATTGGGTTTATCATCAAATGAAAAGAACGATTTTGCAACTTTAATGTTGTTTTTTATAACCCAGTTGCTTACTTCGGTTTTGTTGAATGTATAGTGTTCTTTTCGCGTGCTAACGGGCATCTTTTTATCTTTGATCCATTTCATAATCTGTTTTTCGTTTACTTCCATCAGATCGGCGAGTTGTCTTATTCCTAAATCCATATTAATTACCACCAAGTTTTATTTTTTCAGGAGAATGTATGCTCCGTTTTTTGATTTACATAAGGGCATCTCTAATAACCTCACTTGGTTTCATACTCGTTCTTTTTCTCATATACTTCGTCGCTGAAATCCCCACATACACAGAGTATGCTGAGGATTCAGCTTCTCGTCTATGAGAAAAACTACTTTGTTTGAAATACAAAGCAGGTTATTAGAGGTGCCCATAAACTAT
>JBFZEO010000100.1:0-14553 GCA_041306845.1 Spirochaetota bacterium | reverse complement strand
ATTGTTGATTTTGTATGAGCAACATGAGGAGTTCCTGATGCCCCATTCTTATTTAAACTTGCCTTTCCGGTAATTATAATGTTTAGGGTTTCTACGATATTATTCAGTGTTTCCGCCTGACTCATGAGTTCCTCACCGGCAGCTGCATTTTCCTCCGAACTTGAAGCTGTCTGCTGGACTATGCTATTTGTCTGGCTGATCGCCTGAGTTATCTGATTAATCCCTTTAAGCTGTTCCTGACTTGCTCTATTGATATAATAGAGCAAAGTAGATACTTTAACCGCTTTTTCCCCTGTTGACTTTTGAGAGTCGATAACCTCTCCGCCGAGACGCTCTCCATTCTGAATACTCTCAATCGCATTCTCTATAAGCTGGGCTGTTTCTTTGGCGGCGTTAGCACTCTTTTGAGCCAGATCTTTAACCTGCTCTGCAACAACGGCAAAACCTCGTCCGGCATCTCCCGCCCTTGCCGCTTCAACTGCCGCATTTAAGGCTAAGATGTTTGTCTGGAATGCAATGTCGTCGATTACTTTTATTATTTTTTCTACATTTTTACTGTTCGATGCGATCTCGTTAAGGGCGGATTTCAATTCATCCATCTTATCTGTAACGGTTTGAGAATCACGAGTCGTCTCTTTCATCATGCCTTCACTCTGAGTTACGCTCTTTGTGTTTGACTCAACAACACTCTGCAGCTCCTCAAGCGATGATGTTATCTCCTCAACAGATGATGCCAGCTCTGCGGAACCGCTTGACAATTCCTGACTGGACGATGAAACCTGATAAGACGCTGACTCAAGATTTTTAGATGCGTTAAACAGGTTCGCTGTTATCTTTGTTACCGGTTTGGATATACTAAGAGCAAGGAAGATGCCTAATAATATCGCAACAACAAAACTCACCGCAGTTACCGTCAATATAAAGCGGATTGTTACATTGGCAGAACTTATAGATTTTTTAACAAGATCTTTCCCGTAGTATTCCTTTGCATAAGACAAAAGATTATCACTTGCCACCATCATTTCATCAAATGCAACTCTGGAATCGCCAGAAACACCAAGAGCTGTTATCTTTTCAGAAAGTTTTTCTTTGTCTATGTTTTCACTTAAATAACCCTTACTCATTTCTATCAATTCATTATTGTATTTTCTTGATATCTCAACTTTATTCAAAAAGATTTTATATAATTCCTTTTCTTTTTCGGTTGCGTCGAGTTTACTGTAATCCTCCATAGCTTTGCTCAAGCCCTCTCTGGCTGCTGCTATATTGACATATTGTCTCTCAACATCCGATCTCAACAGATATTTTGACGTTAAAGTTCGAAGTGAAGCTTTTATCTCAAGTTGCTTTACTTTCATAATCTCAAGATTTACAAGAGATGGAATGGCAACCTCTCCAAGTTTATCAATACTCTTGTTCATATTATTGATACCAAACCATCCCATAAACCCTACAATTGCGGTTATCAATGCAACAGCAGTATACCCTGCTATCAATTTGACAGCGACACCTATTTTTACAGCCATATTATATCTCCTCAACAAAAAATATTTTTATGCATACTTTTCATTATAATCCATAAAAATAATGAGTGGTAAAAATCGATTAAATTTAAATAAAAAAACGGGATAAACAACATTTTAAGGTGTTTATCCCGTTTATTAGTTTCTGAGGTGAATAGTTTTAGTTAAAAAACTATTTTATAGAATTCAAAATTATTTATTTTCAGCAGCAAATTTCTTCATGAAATCAGCAAGTGTTTTACAACCTTCAACAGGCATAGCATTGTAGGTAGAAGCTCTCATACCGCCAACTGATCTGTGCCCCTTGATACCGATAAGCTTCAGTTTTTTAGCCTCAGCAACAAATTTTTCATCAAGCTCAGGTTTTGGGAGGGTGAATGTGATATTCATCAATGATCTTGAATCTTTCTCAGCATGACCTTTGTAGAATCCGTTAGAATTGTCGATCGCATCGTAGATGTAACCGGCTTTTTCTTTATTGATTTTGTACATGCCTTCAACACCGCCGAGGTTTTTCAGCCATTTCATAACAAGGCCAATAACGTAAATACTGAATGTAGGAGGCGTATTGTAAAGAGAATTTTCTTTTGCATGAGTTGAATATCTTAACATTGTAGGGATGTTAGCCGCTTCTCTTTCATATAAATCTTTTCTTACGATAGCGATAACAACACCTGAAGGTCCGGCATTTTTCTGAGCTCCGGCATAGATCATACCGATATTTTTCCAGTCGATAGGACATGAGAAGATGTCAGAAGATGCGTCAATAATCAAAGGGATACCATCTGTTTCTGGGAAATTTTTATATTCTGTTCCGAATATCGTATTGTTTGATGTAATGTGAACGTACTCGATATCACCGGTATTTTTGATAGCAGGGATAGCAGGTATTTTATTGAAATTTGTATCTTCGCTTGTAGCAATAACTTCGATTTTTTTACCAAGTATTTTTGCTTCTTTTATAGCTTTTGTTGACCATGTACCTGAGTTAACATAAAGAGCTTTTTTCCCGTCTCTCAAGAAACACATAGGAACCATAGCGAACTGCATAGAAGCTCCGCCCTGAAGGAATAGTATATCGAAATTTTCAGGAACTTTATAGAGTTCTTTGATTAAAGCGATAGTTTCATTGTGAACTGCTTCATAATCCTTACCTCTATGAGAATGTTCCATTATGGACATTCCTGTTCCTTTATAATTAACAAGTTCTTTAGATGCTTCTTCGAGAGCTTCTACGGGTAATGTAGATGGACCCGGATTAAAATTGTAAACTCTTTCCATGATTTATTCCTTATGTATAAATTATTAAGGGGGACTCTATCGTCCCCCTGTTTTTATTTGTTATTAAGTGCCGCAACACCGGGGAGGACTTTACCTTCAACAAGTTCAAGTGAAGCTCCACCACCGGTAGATATATGAGTCATTTTGTCTGCAACACCTGCTTTGTTTACAGCAGAAACAGAGTCCCCACCACCGATAACGGTAGTAGCACCTTTAAGATTTGCAAGCGTATCAGCTATTGCAAGAGTTCCCTTTGCATAGTTTTCCATTTCAAAAACGCCTACAGGACCGTTCCAGAATACAGTTTTAGCTTTTGCAAGTTCATCATTGAAAAGCTTGATAGATTTAGGTCCGATATCAAGTCCCATAAGATCAGCAGGCATTTTATCCATATCGATAGTTTTGATAACTTTTGCATCGTTAGCAAATGCATCGGCAGCAACAACATCTGTCTGTAAAAGGAACTTAACATTCTTAGCTTTTGCAGCAGCCATAGTTTTTTTAGCAGTTTCGATCTGGTCATCTTCAACTAAAGACTTACCAACTTCCATTCCCATAGCTTTGAAGAATGTGAAAGCCATACCGCCACCGATGATGATAGCGTCAACTTTTTCCATAAGTTTTTCGATAACAGTAATCTTTGAAGAAACTTTGGCTCCGCCGACAATTGCAACAAACGGGTGAGCTGGGTTCTTAACGATTTTTTCTTCAAGGAATTCAAGTTCTTTTTCCATAAGAAAACCGGCAACACAAGGTTTTCCATTCATAAAATTACAAATAGATGCTGTTGAAGCGTGATCTCTATGAGCTGTACCAAATGCATCGTTCACATAGATATCGCCGTATGTAGCAAGTATTTTTGCCATCGGTTCTCTATCGGCAGCTTCCTTGCCTGTTTCTTCTTTGTGGAATCTTGTATTTTCAAGTAATATAACTTCGCCGTCTTTAAGAGAAGAAACGATTTTTTTAGTTTCATCACTTGTACAGTCAGCAGTTACTTTAACTGTTTTTCCCAGTAATTTTGAAAGGTGAGCGGCTATAGGAGCCATCTTGTGCTGTCCTTCCATATATTTTGCTTCGTCCCAGGTTTTTCCTGCTTTTTCAGCTTTTTCTTTAGCTTTTACAGCATCTTTCTTAGGATCTCCAAGGTGAGACATCAAAACTAATGACTTCGCACCATTTTCAAGTACATACTTGATTGTAGGAAGTGCAGCTTTGATTCTTGTATCGTCGTTGATAACGCCCTCTTTGATAGGAACGTTAAAATCAACTCTCATTATTATACTTTTGCCTTTTACATCTATATCTTTAACTGTCTTTTTTGAAATCGCCATAGAGATCTCCTTCCTTTTATTTTTTAACTTAACAAATTAATTCTTGATTTAAAAAAACGGAGAATTCTAAGATGAATTCTCCGTAATGTCTGCAATATCAGATTATTTCTTTATCATAAATTTCAATAAATCAACAACTCTGTTTGAGTATCCCCACTCGTTATCATACCAAGAAACAACTTTGAAAAATCTTTTTTCACCTTTGAGGTTGTTCTGTAAAGTAGCGAGAGAGTCATATATAGAAGATCTTTTGTCATGGATAAAATCAGTAGAAACAACTTCTTCGTTAGCATAACCAAGTATGTCTTTCAAGTTTGATTCACTTGCTTTTTTGATAGCAGCATCGATTTCTTCGATAGAAGTATCTTTAGCAGCTCTAAATGTAAGGTCAACAACAGAAACATCCGGAGTAGGAACTCTGAATGACATACCTGTTAATTTACCTTTAGTTGCAGGGAGAACTTCACCAACTGCCTTAGCAGCACCAGTAGTTGAAGGGATGATGTTCTGAGCAGCAGCTCTACCGCCTCTCCAGTCTTTAGCAGAAACACCGTCAACTGTTTTCTGAGTTGCAGTGTAGGAATGGATCGTTGTCATCAAACCTGTTTCGATTCCAACTGTATCAAGAAGAACTTTTACAACTGGAGCAAGACAGTTTGTTGTACATGACGCATTAGAAACGATGCTGTGTTTTCCGGCATCATATTCATTCTCATTAACACCCATAACTATAGTTTTAACACCGTCACCTTTACCAGGAGCAGAGATTATAACTTTTTTAGCACCAGCGTCTAAGTGACCTTTAGCCTTAACGTCTTCAGTGAAAACGCCTGTTGACTCGATAACATAATCAACACCCATATCTTTCCAAGGAAGATCTTTAAGCTCTTTAACAGCTTTAATACATTTAACTTTGTGTCCGTTAACAACAAGAATGTCATCCGCTTCAGCGCCGGCACTCTTTTCTGTTTTAAGATCCCCTGTAAATTTTCCATGAACAGAATCATATTTCAACTGATAAGCGAAATATTTTGCATCTGTACTCATATCAACAACAGCAACAACCTCAATCTCTTTTCCGAGAAGATTCTGTTCAACCATTGCGTTGAATACCAGTCTACCAATTCTACCAAAACCGTTAATAGCAACCTTAACCATTTGCAACTCCTATTAAAAAATTATTATTTATTTTAGAGAAAATATTTATGATACGAAAATATAATAAATAAGATACCGATTGTCAACCGTTTTTTGACTCAATACGCAACTTTATGAACTTTTTTTCACATTATTTAATAAGTTCCTAACAAAAACGAAACAATGTAATTTTTAATTAAATATTGTTTACCTGTCTGATTCAATGAACTATAATTGCTCAAATTATCGCCTATGGATAAAATAATCTTTTTTTTAGAGATTAGGATATCATAAGGAGTCCTGCATTAAAAATCAGAATTTTTATAAAACATTCTTTCATATATTTGCGTTAAATTTTTTCTTTTTTTTCGCACATTCTTCATTGAACATGCTCCCGAAATACCTTGAAACAATCGGAGCCTCAAAGTCATACATCGGAGTTTTCAGCAACATAAATTCGCTTGAACTCGTTTTGTTTGTCATATTTTTTGGTGCAGTCAGCACAAAGATCAACAAAAAAGCTGCTCTGTTATGGGGAATGGGACTCTTCTTGATATCATCGGTGTTAATGTTCGTCTTCAAAAACAACCTTACCATTCTCATGCTGCTCAGAGTTGTCGCAGCCGTGTCATATGGGTTCGGCTACACGATACATATGAACATGATCTTTGACATTCTGCCGTATTCGAGGCGGGCTAGCGGAATGGCACTATTCGGCATATCAGGGATAATGGCCAGTCCGGCAGGAGCGCTTGTCGGTGAAATAATAATTTCCCATTCCAATCATGCCCATCTGTTTTTATTATCTGCGATAATATGCCTTTTCACAATCTTCATCATCATCCCGCTGCGGACACCAATGGGACACTCCGGCAGTCATGTAGAACTTAGTTTTGGAGACTTTATAAAACGTAAAGAACTCCACTCTTTATTTTATACATCGATTATATTCGGCGGAACATTTGCCATTTTTATAGCGTATATTCCTATCTACACAAATTACAAACTCGGGGTTTCTAACCTGAGTTTCTTCCTTATACCTTACTCGATTGTCGCTGTCATAATGAGAATCTTCTTTTCCTCGATGCTCGATAAAGTTTCCAAGAAGAAGTTATTTCTCACAGCAATTTTATGTATGTTCATCTCTATGACACTTATAATTTTTATGAACTCACTCCTTTTCCTCGTACCTGTAGGATTAATCTACGGTGTTGCGCACTCGATCTTATTCCCCACACTTAGCACGGCCTTTGTCAACTCGGGCAAAATCGAGGAGCGTGTCGCACTCAATAACGCCTTTGTTGCGAGTAACGCCGGAGGCAACATTTTTATAACGGGAATACTCGGATTCATCGGAGATAATGCCGGCAAGTCGGGTTTTGCCGTAATTTTTTCCCTAATAGCTTTACTGATTTTAATCAATTTTGTTATACTGCAAAAATATAAAGAACATCAGCTTAAGGAGTCACTTTGAAAGATAAATCAGTATCCATAATCGGAAGCGGTATCGGGGCACTTTTTACCGGAGCCATATTGGCAAAACACGGGTTTAAGGTGAATGTTTATGAGAGCCTTAAAAAGATAGGCGGCTATGCAACATCGTGGTCAAAGAACGGATATACATTTGAGGTATCACTCCACGAGATAAACGGATTCGGCAAAAATGACACAAGAAAACATCTTTTTGAATACCTGAACCTTTATGATAAATTGAAATTCCTCCGTGTTCCATCGTGCTACACATCAGTGTTTGACGGTTATGAGTTCAGGGTTCCGGAAAACTATGAAGAGTTTGAGAGAAAACTAAAAACAGAGTATCCGGATGAGGCTGACGGGATCGAAAAAGTTATGAGAGTCATCAGAAAGATATCTGATGAAACGAACACATTCACCAGTCAGAAATCAAAAATACTCTCCTATCTGAAAGCTCCTTTTATCATTCCCACAATAATAAAATATCTCCACTCCACAGTGTACGATCTTATATGGAAAAATCTAAAAAATCCGCATCTCAGATCGATCCTCGGACAGCTTATTTATTATTACTCAGACAGAGCGGATAAACTCAATGCGATCTACTTTGCAACGCCGACATACACATATATAAATGAAGGCTACTGGATATCGGGAAGCTCGGCAAATATGGCAAAAGCTCTGGCGGAAACAATCACCGATAACGGAGGGGCAATTTTCACTGGAGCTAAAGTTGAAAAAATCCTTTTTGATGATAAAAACAGGGCTATCGGGATAAAACTTGCGTCCGGTGAAGAGATCCGGTCCGATATAACCATCTGCAACGCCTCAATAATTGATGCATTCAAAAGTATGATCCCTGAGAATGCAGTGAACCCGAAAATCCGAAAGAAAGCTCTAAATACCCAACCGTCAAATTCTATATTTACTTTGTACATGGGGCTCGATGTAGATGTAAAAAAGATCGGGATTACAGACTACTGTTACTTTTTGAATGGGGTTGATGACATTGGTAATCAAAACGAGTTTAGTGACTATAATAAAAACACCCTGGCAATGGTCAGCTACTTTCTCGACCATTCCCTCGCACCGGAAGGTAAAACCACTGTCACCGTCTGCACAGTTGCCGACTATGACTACTGGAACAACCTGAAACGATCAAACCCCGACGAATACAAAAAGAAGAAAGACGAAGCCGCCGAGATAATCATCAACCGGATCAACAAAAGATTTCCTGGATTTAAAGAGAGCATAAAAGCAATCGATATTGCAACTCCGGTAACTATGGAGCGATTTAGCGGGAATACGAATGGCGCTGTTTATGGTGCTTCGCAACTTGTTTCACAATCGATCATTTACAGATTTCCCAACGCACTACCCAAGCAATCACTCTACTTTACCGGCGCATGGACTATGCCGGGCGGCGGATTTACAGGCGTAGTTATATCAGCGATGAACGCAGCAGAAGCCATATTAAAGAAGAATAAAATTCGCTGTGCATATAGATAGTTGGGATAAAACTGAAAGTTTTGGAATTTTAAAAATTATAAAAATGCCTCATGCAAAAATACCACTAAAAAAACAGATCTTTTGCATGAGATTGCATGCTCTAAGAGTTATACTCTGCGGCCAGCCTCTAATATTAATAATTTTTGATAATGAGGTAAAAGGCTGGTGTGATATTATTCCGGAAGAAATACCGGAGTTCTCCCATGTTGGCGTTCTTGGAATGGGAATATTGCCAGAATACAGAGGAAGAGGTTTAGGCAGAGAATTACTTAAAAAAGCAATAGAACATGCAAAAGAAATTAATAAAATTCAGAAAATAGAATTAACTGAATTTGAATCTAACACTAATGCACTGAAGCTTTATAAAAAACTTGATTTTTTTAAAGAAGGAAAAAGATTAAAATCACGAAAAATAAATGAAATATGTGATAATGAAATATTAATGGGAAAATTCATTTGATTAACCAGCGGTCATCATAAGGCTCAATTATTAAAAAGGAATTGATAAACATGGAAGAAATAGAAATTAGAAACGTCGAGGAAAAAGACGCTGATGTTTTGACAAAGATTGCATTCGCTGCAAAATCGTACTGGAATTATCCAAAAGAATATATGAACTTATGGAGGAATGAGCTTACGATAACAAATGAATACATAAAAAGCAATATCGTGAGATGCGCTGTTTATGAAAATAAAGTTATAGGATTCTATTCGCTTGTTGAAATGAAAGAATCAAAATATTTCGGAAAAGTATTTGTTGAAAAAGGATACTGGCTTGATCATATGTTCATTATACCGGAATATCATCGAAAAGGTGTAGGGACGCAATTTTTTGATGACATTGATAAATTAAAATTAAAAACTGATAGCATAAAAATATTTGTAGATCCTTACGCCGAGGAATTTTACAAAAAAATGAGTGCAAAAAAGATTAGAATATCAGAATCAAGTATACCAAACAGGAATATTCCGGTATACGAATATAAGATTAAAAATTAAAGATAACCGAACGTACAACAACCGATTGATCCGGCTCTGGTTTTTCGTCACACTCTTCCTGCTATCTCGTTATCTTAACATCGATCTGCGGCATCCATATCCCTGATTTATCACGTTTCTCCATGCGCCCATCTCCTATTTTCTAAAAGAATGGGACTGCTCCAAAATCGCTGAACAACTTTCCATAATATCTATCCATATCTCCGGCACCGATAAAACATGTAACTTCACTTTCGTCGATTCTGGGCTTAAGATTTTCACATATTTGAGCAGCCGCTCCGCAGTAGGCAGAATTAATACCATTCTCACCCAGATCATGCGCCATATCTGATGACGAAACTTTGCCGTCCCAATCCGCAGCCCGCTCCCGTGCGGGATAAATATCGATCATAGACACCTTGTCTGCGCCGCTCAGAGCCTCGATGAAGCCTTTGTAAAAATTGAAAGTCCTCGAAAACAGATGCGGCTGAAAAACAAAATGGAGTTTTTTATCCTTATAAATCTGCCGAATCTCGCGGCATATGTGACTCAATGACTCAGGAGAATGACCATAATCTGTTATGAAAACTCCGGATTTAGCCGTTTTGAAAACATCAAAACGCCGCACCATTCCGGTAAAATTTGCAATATTTGTTTTTATAACATCTGCACTAAGTCCGAGTTCAAGTGCGGCAATTACGGCTCCGGCGGCGTTGTTTACAATATATCCCGGCAGAGTCGGAATACTAAAATTCCCGATTAAAGTTTTTTTATCAGCGGTCAATTTAATCAGATCAAACGAAACTCCATGCGGTTTTATCTCAGGGTTTTGTGTAACATAAAACTCTTTTGTATATTTAATTCTTCCTGTATCAAATTGATCGTCGCCAAAAAATATAATTTTGTGTGTTTTATAAATTTCATATTCCTCGACAAAATCAATTATATTTTTTGTCGCTCTCAATATCAAGGTTTTTACGCCCTTCATTCCATCAAAAAAAGTCTTAAAACTCTCTTTATACGCCGTAAAATCCTTATAAGTTTCCGGATGTTCATATTCAAAGTTTATCATTACGTTTATATCCGGATGGTAATGGTGAAAATTTCTGTTATATTCGTCGCCCTCAAGGATGTACGAACCGCCTTTTCCCATATATACATTCGTATCCGCACCGCCGATCTTCTTAATTTTTGCACCAAGTATTGATAGCGGGTCAAATTTTGTGTCTTTCAGGATCATTGTGAGGATTCCTGCCGTTGTCCCTTTCCCCTCGCTGCCCGAAACGGTAATTCCGCTTATCCCTTTGGCCGATAGATATTCGCCGATAAATTCCTCCCAGCTGTAAAGCGGGATCCCATTCTCTCTTGCCGCCGTCAGTTCCGGATTGTCCGGGTTGAGTGCCATGACTGCCGGTGAGAATAGGACTGCATCGGGTAAATCTGTATTCTTTATGTTGTCAGCGGAGTGCCCGAAAAAAATCTCGATCCCCTTCTCTTTTAAATAATCAAGATCCTCTCTTTTTTTCATCTCGGAGCCGCTGACGGCAACCCCGTTCGATGAAAGATACTCTGCGATTGCGGAGCTGGCACAACCGCCTATCCCTATGATATGAACTCTATTTATATTTTTTGACATCTTTATTCTCCATGATTAAGCTGCGATATTTTAGTTGTGTTTTTAATTTTACAAGTTAAATAATCTGACAAGTTCACCGGTTATGAGGATGTCACCTTCCGAACCCTTTGACGGTCTGATGATGAAAATCAGCTTGTCGCCGACTTGCGGTTTTTTATCTTTAAATTGTGATTCTTTTGCTAAAACAAGTATTTTTTTTGTTTCGATACTCTCTTTACCGATCCATTTGGATTTAATTATCACTATCTCAAGAGTTCCGTTTTTATTCTCAATGGAAAAAACTGTTCCATCACCTATAAAATTCTCTCTTGAGAACTTATTTTGCCCTATGTAGTCCCATATGGTCTGCTCATTAATTACATAACCTGCCGCATAAACAAAACTAACCGACAAAATAACCCAGAGGAACAGTAAAAATCTTTTCATTTGATATCTCTTTATTTACAGTTGTATTTAATTCTCTTGCAAAAATCAGATAAATAATATATTTTTTCCGCATGGAATTCAAGTATTATAGTGTCAAAGAGATACAGAATTTTATCGAAACAAATAATCTCAGTGTAAATAAAAAATTTGGACAAAATTTTCTGATAAATTCGGGAGTTGCCGATACGATAGCGAAATCTCTCGAAATTACAGGCGAGGACATAGTTATCGAGATCGGATGCGGACTCGGCAGTCTGACCAACCGTTTACTCGCCTGTAATCCTTACAAACTTTACGGCTTTGAGATCGACAACGCTTACATTATCCATTTACAAGGGATTTTTAAAGAGTTCGATAACTTTAACCTTGTTGCCGGGGATTTTCTAAAGACTTCCGCCTCTGTTTTTGAGGAATGTATAAAGTCCGGCAGGAGAATAGTTATTGCCGGCAATCTTCCTTATTATATAACAACGCCGATTTTTGAAAAGATATTTACATCCGGTATCAATTACAGCAAAGCAACTTTTATGATCCAGCGGGAAGTTGCCGGCAGGTTGACAGCTACTCCGGGGCATAAGGAGTACAGCAGCCTCACTGTTTTTACTCAGTTTTACAACAAGGTTTCCATTGCAGCAAAAATCTCTCCGGCCTCTTTCTATCCTCCGCCTAACGTTGACTCTGCTGTTATTGTTTTTAGTCGGCATGAGAATAGAATCCCTGTAAAGGACGAAGAGCTTTTCATAAAAACGGCAAGGTCGCTATTCATATCGAGACGCAAACAGATAAAAAACAACTTTGTGATGTCTCCGTTTTTATCCGGTTACGGGAAAGATATTTTGATAGAGGCTATCGCAAACTCATCCATTCCCATGACAGAACGCGGAGAGAACCTATCTTTAGAGCAAATTGCAAAATTATCTGACGAACTCTTTAACTTAATTCCTCAACAGACGATAAATAATTAATAAACCGGCAACTGTGTTGTCCAAAAAATCAAAACTCAGGAAAAAGTTTTATGGAACTTGGAAATAGAATTATTTATTTGAAAAAACTGACACTAAAATATAAACGTGATTTTAAAATCTTGTTTAACGATCAGGAGATGTGCAGCTATCTTTCAATCCCATATCCTATCACTGTATCATGGATAGATGAATATATAACGGAATCAATGGATCTTTTTGACCGCGGAGAGAAGTACACATGGGGAATATTTAAGGCTGGAACAGAACAGATGATCGGAGTCGGCGTTTTGAGAGATATTGATTATAAGAACCGCGTGGCAAGGATCGGCTATTCAACGGGAAGGAAATACTGGAACAACGGATACACGATGATGGCTGTAAAATTTATGCTCCATTATGCATTTAAAGAGCTTGAGTTGAACAGGATAGAGGTTAGGGTTGACAAGAACGATGACCGTTCAATAAAACTTCTCGAACATATCGGAGGCGTGCGTGAAGGAATTTTACGGCAGGCGTTTTTTTATAATGGCAAATATCGGGATATTGATATCTACTCGATATTAAAGACCGAATACTATGAGATAATTAAGGAAAAAAAAAACAAACGGGGATCGAATATAACCAGGAGTGAGATAACCTCGATGGAAAATATGATCTCAATATAAAATATGTTTGTATTTAAGAAAAAATGGTGTATATATTTCGTATATGAACAAAATTATCAATTTTGCCTTTAAGGTAAGTATAATTCTTATTGCATTACTAATTTCTTTTCTATGTATCATGGAAAGAAACAATAAAAAGCCCAAGAAAATCGTTTTTGAAACACCGATTCCTCTTGATACCTCCGCAAAATATGATCTTGATCTAAATCCTGAGATTGATAAGGTGTATATATCATCCGGTTATTTCAATGACTGGATCAGTAACGACAGTGCTTTTGAATTAAAAAAAGTGATAAAAAAAGATAACACATGTTATTGGGAAATTTATATCCCGTTTGATGAAGGCGAAACAGAGTATAAATTTGTTGTATATCTTACCGGCAGGGAGAGTCCGATATGGATTCACGACAAGAAAGCTGTGAGACAAGTGGCTGATAACTATGACGGGGTAAACTCGATGATGGTCATCAGATCTTATAAATCAGTAATTTATGTTCTCTCTATCGTTTTTTTGTTGCAGATTTTTGTTCTTGTTGTTATCTGGCTGTATAATAAGTTATTACCACGCGGGATTAAGAAAGCTGCGTTGATAATCGGAGTTTTTGTTTTAATATCAAGCAACATCTTTTTCATATCAATCCAGAATATAACATTCAATGAAAACCTGAAGAGAGACTTCCTGAGTTATATAAATAATATAACAAATGAGATAGGAACTCCGGATAATATAGATGAAATTTCTACAAAAATGAAAATTTATAAGACCATAAATCGATTTGTCTGGTTCGATATACCAAGGATAAACAAGCATTTTTTTGAGAATGAGTTTCTTTACTCTGAATTTATGCTTCTTGATAAAGATTTTAATATAATCATATCTGCCGGGCGGGGAGCTGAAAAAACACGTGAAAGATCAATAATAGAACGGGATGGGGTTGCAGGACTTAGAGATTTTCTTTCCCATAAAATACTCCCTATTCACAAGAGTAAGCTGGAAAAAGTAGAGATAACAAAACTTAATTATAGAAACTCTGCAATGATTGACAAATATTTTAACGTGCTTAGATATAATCAGTCAGGGTTGTGGGGAAACACTTATCTGTTTACATATCCCATTATTAATAAGAATGGGATTTCCGGGCACATCGGGATTTATGCGAGAACAAGACTCTTAAATCCGGGCCTTATTAATTTCCTGATTTTTAACTTTATCCTTATAGCGATTGTATCTCTCCTTGTATATTTAATTTTGCAGCTAAAACCTGTTGATATAAACAAGCACACCGCCGTACCAAAGGAAGAAAATAGTAACGCAAGCAGAATCAATGAAGAACGTATAACAGAATATCAGATAACAGCCAGAGAGAAGCAGATCATCGAGATGATACTTCTCGGACGAAGCAACAAAGAGATCGGAGATAAACTTTTTATTTCAAGAAAGACGGTTGATAATCATATCTATAGAATTTTTCAGAAAACAGCAGTCAAAAATAGAGTCGAACTTCTAAATTTATTTAAAATTTGATGATTAAACCTAAATTTCTATTGTTTTTTTGAATTTTAAGACTTATAATAAATGCGGTGCTTTAGTGATAAAGTCACCCTGCAATTGTTATTAGTCCCGGT
>JBFZEO010000099.1:0-4021 GCA_041306845.1 Spirochaetota bacterium | reverse complement strand
ATTGTTTCAGTTGCCGATGTTTATGATGCTATAAGAGCCAACAGGTCTTACGATCATTCCCGGAGTCACGAAGAGGCTGTTGAAATTATAACTAAGGAGAGCGGAAAACAGTTTGATCCGGATATTGTAAAGGCGTTTCTTAATGGATTGGAGGAGTTGAAATTTGTTGCTTACTACTGAAAATGAGTAATTGACAATTTTATAACCTTTAAGTATACTGCAAAAATGGTAAAAATAGTTGGAGGAAAATTATGGCTTATAAATTAATTAAGGGTGATTTTAGAGTTAAATGTAAACACCCCGGCTGTCCTTTTGATCACTCTGTTATTGTTAATCAAAATATTATGGGGTTGACTGAGGATGATGTTGAAGTGGAAGCCAAGAAACTTGCAATTTCAGTTGCAAAAATTAAGCATGATTCCATTTATGGTAATAAGCATGTTCTCGAAAACCCCATAGTAAGGAAAATATCCGGTATATATGAAGCTGTTGGGGCAAAGACCTCTTCAATCGTTAATCAGCCGGAAGCTATTAAGTACAGAGAATTTAAAAAGGATGAACACATTTTAAGTAAAGGTGACCTTGCAACTACTATCTGTGAAGTGGTTAAGGGAAGTGCTTATGTGAACAAGAATAAACCTCATGCCTACAAGCCCGGTGATACTTTTGGCGTTGCAGCTTTGCTTATCAATCAGGTTAGGACGGCTGATGTTATAGCGTCAGAGGATGGAACGACTGTTGCTTTTATTAACCTTAAAGAGTTAAGTAAAAAAGATCCTAAAAAGGCTAAATTTCTTTATGAATCTGCAATGGAAGATGTTTTTGATGTTATCCAGGAATTTGAACACCTCGTATGTACACTCGAAAAACAGATTGAAGAGGAAAAGATAGTCAGCGATAATAGAAAAAGAAGAATCGATGTTCTTGAGGAAGAGATAGATAAAATGACAAAGAAAATAAGTGAAAATCACATCGATTGATATTTGCATATTTTTATAGCAGCAAAGCAGCACTTTGAGTGCTGCTTTTTTGTTTTTCAGTTCCGAATGGATATGGTCTTTCAAAAGCGCAAATTCTTAAATTAAATCAATTGAGGCTCATGCAAAAATCAAGTTTACTTGATTTTTGCATGAGCCTCAATTTTATAAAATTAATTACCGACTATATTAAGGATATCTTTTTTATTTGGACAAATCAATTTATTGAAAGATAAAGTTGTATTTTTGTTTTGTTTGAAGATGATTAGTTGTATAATCGTAGTGTACGCAGGTACCGGTTGTTTTTAATTATTAAAATTAGAGGATAATATGTTTAGAAAACTGTTTGTCTTGTTCTTGTTTGTTTATATGGGCAATATGATAAATGCCCAGGTTCCTGTTGACTGGATTGTTGAGGAGAATAAGGCACGAACTCTTTATAATCAAGGTAAAATTGATGAAGCAATCATTTTATTTAGAGAGATTATATTATCATCCAATAGTCAATCAGTAAAAAGGGAATCTTACTACTGGATATCAATGGCGTATATAAATTCCGGGAAATACAAACAGGCTGAAGTGAATCTTGAATATTATCTGGCAAATTATACTAAAGATGACGCTAAAAATTATCTTGATGCCTTTTATCAAAAAGGGAGACTCCTGTTTCTGCAGGAGAAGTATGAGGGGGCGATCGCTCAGCTGCTTGCTTACATCGAGAAATATCCCGAAGACAAAATGATAAGTAACGCATATTACTGGATAGGAGAGTCTCTTTTTGCACTTGGAGATTATGATAAATCGGAGTATTATTTTAATATAATTACTCAGAAGTATGCTAAGAGTAATAAGGCGGAAGCATCCTATTACAAGATAAAATTGATTCAGCATAAAAAGACTGAATTGACCCTTCAAAATCTGCTGAAATGGTCACAGGAACAATATCTGGCAACTCTCAACAAGTTAAGATTAAAGGAAAAAATGCTTGAAGATGCTATTTCTAAATACGGCAAAGGGAGCGGGAATGCGGATGGAGCATCTAACATCGGCAGTGATGAGATCGAAAGGTTAAAAGGGGAGATGTCGAGATTAAAATCACTAAACAGTGAGTATGAAGACAGGATAAAGTATCTTGAAGGGCAGATTAACATTCAGCTTGCATCTAAAACATCTGACAAATCAGAGGGTGATCTCTCTGATAAACTTAATCAACTCCAGTTGAGGTCAATAATGCTTGATAAGAAAGAAAAAGCGTTGCGGATTTTAGAAGAAAAGTTAAGGGAAAAGGAAGCCTCTCTTGAAAAATCAAACTAAATTATTGATCTTTTTTTTGTATATCTTTGCCTCTATTTCTTTGTCATATGGGTCAGATACGAAGTCTTTAATCGGTAATAATCTGATGGTCAAGGTAAATAATCAGAATGGAAGATTTATAATGTATTACCGGGAGAACGATAAATCGGTATGGCAGCCTCTTATGTTTGAGGATGCAAATTATACATCATTTATAAAGGTACATATTGATGATATTGCTATCGATTTTGGCGAGGGCGGCAGGGGGAATGATTCTTCTGTCTGGATAGACGGCAATAAAATATTTTACTACTGGAAGAACTCCGTCATCAGAGTTGATCTCAGCTACGAGCTTATATCCGTAGATAACTCCATTAAAGTGAATACCCTGAAACAGAAATTAAGTTTCACCAATATATCAAAGAAAACCTTTAAGCTCAATGTTGTATATTGTATAGATACATATCTCGGTGAGAAGGGGAAAACGCACTTTATGCTGCCCGGCGATATGGTTCTTAATTATGAGGATGAGATGCGGGGCGGTGGAATGGTATCTTACATAAAATCACGTGATAAATTCTCCGGACTTGAATTCGTTTTATCACTGAAAGAAAAAGAGAATATGGATAAACACCGCGTTATATTTACCAACTGGAAGCGCTATGAGGGGGCAGGAAGAGGATTTGTTGTTAAACCGGAAAGAGACTTTGATCTTAAGCCGTATTCAATAAACGATTCTGCTATTTTTATAGAGTACAAAGATCTTAATTTGCGTCCCGATGAAAATGTTCACGAAACACTCTATCTCTATGGCGGCAGAAATGTTGAGGTTAAGGAGATCGTTGCCGATGAAAAAATACCGCTGCCGGCTGCAGTAATTTCCGATAAAAAGTCCGATAAAAGTAGGTCTAATTTTGTAAATATGAGTCTGGATGAGATATTAAAACTGCTTGATTCCATAAACAGCAAACTTGAGAATGGGGAAACTCTTACCAAAGAGGATGTTGATTTGACCGAAAAACTGCTTAAAGAGATAGAGAGCAGATAAAACCTTCCGGTTTTAATCTGCTCTCATCATCGCCAATCCGGTAAAAAATTATCTTACAAGATTGAGAACTCTGTCGTTGTCTATAGTATTAAAGTTATCTGTTTTTAAAACAGCATCCTCAGTTGATTTGTTCTGCATATTAGGATTAAAACTGAGCAGATTTTGAGACGCTATCTGTATCGCTTTGAATTCCATATCGAGTTTAGATTTCTCTTTTGCTATAATTTCTGTTGCGTAGTCTGTCTGGAGTTTCAGGTTGTTGTTCTCTGTGATATATTTATCAAGAACTCTCTCGTTATTAAATAAAGCTGCGGAAGCGAACTCGCTGTAATTAAAATCCTCATCGTTTTGAGAAAGTTTATCCGATAATTCTTTTATTTTTTCTTCAGTAAACTGGAGTTTTGTTGCCTCATTTTCGTAGTTCATAAGTCTTTTGTTGTTATCAATTATTCTTGATTTAAAAGAGTTATTCATTATTACGCTTGTAAAATCTGCGCTCAGTTTTTCGGAAATCTTTGATCTCTTCAGAGCAAAGTCTGTATCTTTTTCAGTTATTTTTTTGATGGTCTGCATTGAGTTTGATGCAATCTTGTCTGTTGTTATAATCATATTACTCCTCCCCAGGTTATATGTAGTCAAATTTTACCAATTATTGTTAACAAAATCAACAATTTTCTCATTGGATAGTTTATTTTTCGGTAAA
>JBFZEO010000098.1:0-9345 GCA_041306845.1 Spirochaetota bacterium | reverse complement strand
TTTTAAAACTTTAAATTTTGACCATAGTAAAAATATTTACAAAAAAGGCAAGTCACAATAAATTAAATGCGTTTTTTGCAAAATCAAGTTTACTTGATTTTGCAAAAACCTCAAATATCAAATACATTTTCCACTATTCTCATTCCTGAACACAATAATCTGCGTTAATAACTTGTTGATACTCCCAATACTATCTTAAGTCCCTCAAGCGCTGTTATTTGATCTCCGGTTGAAGAGGCATCTCCTATACTCGCAAAGTCGTATCCAACATTTATATTCCAGTTGACTCCCGACAATAAAATTGAAAGATACGGAGAGAGGATTAAATTCCAGTCTGTTTCATCTTTATCATTGGTATAATATGAAAAATTAGCAATTATGCCGCCGCTTAACGGATGATTAGGCGAGGAGATAATAAGTTTATAATTTATATCAAAATCAGACTTGTATCCAGTCGGAGTCTCGTTGTAGAGTGCCGGTCTTGTGAGGAATGAGATAACGTTGTTAGCTTTGAAAAGATTGAACCTTAATTCCGCAAGCAGATAAAGCGAATCAAAAAGGTTTGATTTGCCTGAATTAAAATCGGCAACTCTATAAGCATCGATATCAGGAATCCCACAGGTAGAATAAAATTCCACATGCTCGTTACCAACCCAAAAAGTAATACCAGCTTTAACACGGCCGGACCATATCTCGGACTGATCGTTAGGATACTTTATATCCTTAGTATAACCGCCAAATAACTCAAAATAAACATATTCAAAATAGAGACCGGCCTCTATATCCGCAGAAAAATAATTTAATTTTGTCACCGTATCTGTAGGCTGTATAAAATTCGTGTTATTATAAATATGTGTACTAAACTTCAGTTTCTCCTCAAGAAGTTTAAAGGTGGCAGACAAACCGGTCCCCCTCAGTCTGTAAAATCCATCATATTTGTCGTTGACAGACTGAGGGAAGTAAATATAACCTTTATATATATTACCGTCTCCAAGGTACCTGTATGATCCCGTCCAGAATGTCAAATCTATATGGGAATCTGCAAGATTCCTTGCTGTAACTGCCGCCGAGTTAAAGAATAGATAAACTGCCCCCAATCCAAGGTTATTTAACTTATAGTTAGAGGCAAGCTCTGATGTGACAGTTTCAAATGCAACATTAGCCGCAAATTTATAACCGCCGTCAAGCGATGTCTTAAAATTGAGATATGTATTCATATTAAATTTATCCGACTTGGTATCAAAAGAACCAAGGGAAATTATATCCAGATTGTCAACACTCACGTTAGCCGCAAATAAGATATATACAACAAATATAAAAATTGATGAAAAAAATGTTTTTTTCACAATACCCCCCATTCAAAAAAAGGAACAATCACATCTTCTCATATTATAAATCAAAGATGAACAAAAAACTTCTTTTGCTGATTTTTGTCCAGTTATATAGTCGGATAAATTTGTTAATAGCTTAAATTTTGCATAATGTTCAAAAAAAATAAGGACTGCGGAAAAGGCCGTTTTATATCTATCAAAATCAGCCCCATTCTCCACAATCCCCAAATAAATCTATATCAGAAACACTATAACTCTAAAATAAAACTCTTCTGTAAATATCACCGGATTGACTTACAAAATAAACACTCGAATTAGACATAACAGGTCTGCTTATAAGTGGAGTCTGCGATAAATCATCCATAATTACAGAATTATCAGAAGTCTGTAACCTCAGCATTTTGCCTGTATCTGACGGATAATATACTGTTCCTGCCGAAATTACCATTCCCTTAGTCATAAGAATATCCGAATCCGGAGTCACATCTGCCGCAGCAACCTTTGCAACCGAGTCAAACTTATCTGTATTAAAACTATAAAGAGAACCATCTTTTGCGATAAAATAACCGGAAGTTCCCTTGATTACAATCTTTGGTATAATCTCGGATGTTGCCGACGAAAGTTTAGATTTTGCAAAATTATCATTGATTGCAAACTTGTAGATATTGCCGGCATTATCACCGATAAATATATGATTATCGGTAACGGCTGGTGCCGATAGAGATATCTCATCGAGTTTATCAGAACTGAACAAAACCTTACCATCCTTCATATCATAAACATGGATTGTTTTATTGAACATCTCGTTTATAACGAGGAGTTTTCCATATATGGTAACAGCAGTCTGCGACTGTATAACAGGCAGATTTTCCATTCTCGCTGCAGCCCCGTTCTTGAGAGTAGTTATGCCTCTGTTGTCTGGAATGTAGATTTTCCCCGAACCGTCAGTAACAGAACTTATCCCGAATATAGGGCTATCCTGAATAGGTATTGTCTTTACGAGAAAACCAGCCTCTCTATTTATAAGGAGTATTTTTTTACCGGTTATAACGGCTATATTATTGCCCGCAGGCTGAGCCGGTGTTGTAAGAGTCTTTAAATCAGGAGAAGAGTATTTCCATGCTACTTTTGATTTTTCAATATTAAAACAGATTACACTCTTAGGATTAGAGCCGTTTGTTATGATAAGACTCTTACTATCTCCGGTTACGTACGTCGTTTTAGGATTAAACTGGATCCCAAGAGAAGCAACTTTCTCATTAAACGGTTCTCTCGGAGTCTCTTCCTTTGCCGCATCCTCTGCCCTTTTTACCGAGTCAGGATTACTCTTTATCGTATTCTCATTGTAATCCCACTCTTTGTCTGTGATATTTTTTTGCGAGAGTCCCGAGATAAATGTATTTATCTCTTCAAGCAGCTTCTTCTTTTCGGCTTTGTTTCTTTTTGCCTTGTAGTCTTTTGCAACTATGAAGTCCTCTATGGATTTCATCTCCTGTTGAATGAGTTCAGACTCCACCACAAGCCTGTTACCGCCGTCAACATCCGACTTACTGGCGTTTATAGTTTCCTCAACCATAGCTCCGGTCTCTTTATCGAGATGAAGTTTATCTATTATTTTCGCACCATAGGTACGTGTTACAACAACCTTACCCTCTTTAACAACTATAATAACATCACCTTTACTATTAATATCTACAGAATAAACAGTTCCCCTAACTCCGCATGAGACAGTGTTTGTATCTATTTTAAAGAAAGATTCCTCATTCTTTATTTTATCAGGCTCTCCTACAATACCGCCCTTGGTGAGCATAAATTTCGTACCGGCTGCATCATTCTTCGCAAACAGCTCGGAAACTGCAACTACACTGTTGGATCTGATTTTAACAAAAGATTTCTCATTAATCTTCAGCTCTGCCTGAGACTCCGCTTCAGTTGCAACAAGATCGCCGGCTACAAGTTTATCGCCGACACTGACACTTTCTTTGCCTGTGTTCAAAGAAACTTTTCCCACTATAAGAGTGACAACACAACCGCTATCAGCCCTGTTCTTAACTGATGTACTAACTTTATCATCTTTACATGAAAATACAAACAGCACAATTAGCATTACAGGTAAAAGTAAAAATCTTATCATAAGTAAACTCCTGAAGTGGATATTTTAAGAATGTATAAAAACCAATCTTATGCATTATAACGCAGTTAATCAAAATTTCCAAAAAAACATATCAAATCCAGAAAAATAATCTTAAGGCACTTCAAAAAACCTGTCTGATTTCTTAAAGGGCATCTCTAATAACCTCACTTGGTTTCATACTCGTTCTTTTTCTCAATATACTTTGTCTCTGAGAAATCCCCACATAAACAGATTATGCTGTGGTTTCAGCTTCCCGTCTATGAGAAAAACTACTTTGTTTGAGATGCAAAGCAGGTTATTAGAGGCGCCCTAAATTAAGTGTTTTTAATAATAATCACATACGGATGGAACAAACATAAACAACATTCACTTTGTACACCCGTATATGACCTTATATATTTTATCCGGGCTAACCTTACAGAGAGTCCGGGTTACATAGGGTTAAGGATAAATTATAAAGATTATTCATAACTTACCTCCTTATCCTTTAGTTATCTGTAACTTATTATAATTAGTTTAAGTAGTCAATTATTATCGGCTCAAATTCAATTAAACCAAACAATATCTAAGTTGAGAACTTAAAATGAGTTTTTTTAGAAATGCCGGTAATTTATTAGAATGTACTATTGATTTTAATTTGGGTTGAATATATAATAGACTATATTCCGGGTATTCCTTCGCGAGAATATTATCTAGGGGTTACAGATGACTGATCTTGAAGTTAAAGATAACGATTTTATGGAGTTCATGGAAGAAGACGATAAATCAATCGCATCCATTCAAAATAAACCTTGGAAAATAATAATCGCAGACGATGAAGAAGAGGTACATGCTGTAACACAGATGGTACTCGAAGATGTTGTTTTTGAGGATCGCAGGATAGAATTCCTGAGCTCATACTCCGGGGAGAGTACCATTGAACTGCTTAAAAATAATCCCGACGTTGCAATTATCCTCCTCGACGTTGTTATGGAAAAAGATGACTCTGGACTTTATGTTGCAAGATATATTCGTGAAGAGCTTAAAAATCAGCTCGTTAGAATAATACTGAGAACAGGTCAACCGGGACAGGCTCCGGAACGCAAAGTAATCACAGAGTATGATATCAATGACTACAAAGAAAAAACAGAACTAACAGCTCAAAAACTCTACACATCGGTTTTATCATCACTTAGAGCCTACAGAGATCTAAAAATTATCGACGAAAGTAAAAAGGGTCTTGAGAAAATATTGATCTCCTCATCCACCCTCTTTGAATCCCAAACATTCTCTGCGTTTACACAAAACATTCTCCTCCAACTCTCTGATTTCATAAAATTTGAAGATTTTTCAGACAAAATTTCGGGAATGCTCCTTACCGGAAGTAGAATGGATGACCTCACTATAAAATCAGCAACCGGTAAATATCAGACATCTACAGGAGAAAACTTTACACTCATAGCAGATACAACAATAAAGACCATGATAAAATCCGCAATTGATAGTAGTGAGAACTCCTACGTAGACAACACATATACAGGTATTTTTTCAAGGAACTCAAATCTCCTTATTATGTATCTTGAGGGAGTTAAAGAGTTCTCAGACATGGAAAAAAATCTTATAAAAATATTCACCAATAACATATCAATAGCTTACGACAACCTCCTTCTGAACCAGGAGATAATAGATACTCAAAAAGAGGTTGTTCTAACACTCGGAGAAGTTGTGGAAACAAGGTCAAAAGAGACCGCTTTTCATGTAAAAAGGGTGGCGGAGATCTCAAGACTTTTGGCTCTGAAATTAAAGATGTCGGAGGATCAGGCTGAGCTTTTGAGAATGGCATCCCCGATGCATGATGTCGGTAAGATCGGCATACCTGACGCAGTTCTGAACAAACCGGGCAAGCTGACAACTGAAGAATTTGAAATGATGAAAAAACATACAACTATCGGATATGAAATACTAAAATCGTCAAACCGGAAAATACTGCAGGCAGCATCACTAATCGCTCTTCATCATCATGAGTGGTGGAATGGGAACGGGTATCCGTCGGGATTAAAAGAGGATAAGATCGGAATATTCGGTAGAATAACGGCAATATCAGATGTCTTTGACGCTCTCCTTCACAAAAGAACATATAAAGATTCGTGGCCAATAGAAAAGGTACTTGAATACATAAAATCTCTTCGCGGAACTCAATTTGATCCGGAGATTGTCGATATATTCTTTGATAATCTCTCATATATTCTCGATATAATGAACACTTATAGAGATTGATTTTTAATGTATGGTTGATTTTTATATGTAACAAAATAGAGTCTTAAGTCTTTGTAAAATGTGGGATTTCGTAGTGCTGAAAACATCTAAATACAATTTGAAAGAGAGATTACATACATCCGCAAATTTTGAAACCTATCTTGCCTTTAACACTGAAGATAACAATGAATACATAGCTAAACATTCCACTCCAAAAGGTAATATAAAAAGCATAAAACTCCTATATAACGAATATAAGATTTCAACTCAATATGGATTTGACTGCACCTCAGAGATAATTGAAAACGGAATGGATGATGATTTTTACTGGATAATAAGTAAAAAATATCAGTTAATAAATTTATTTAGTTACATGGATAACTTCATTACGGATACCGAGGAATTAGTCCTATTCCTTATAAAAATTTCCGAAGTCGTCAAAAAATTTCATGATAATCTCTTTGTACTGAACAATATAAATCTCGACAACTTTATGATAGAACGCGACACTCATAAAATCAGAATACTCAACTATGGAGAGTCAATTGATCTCAATGTATACAGGCAAATAGAGCTGCCGCAATTATCTAAATCAGGACAAAATCCCTTTCAAAACAGCCATATGGCAATAAACAGCACACTGGATGAGAGATCAGACCTTTACTCTTTAGGTCTTATATTCTACACATTATTTTCAAGAAATTCTAGCCTAAACCTTTTAGGTGATTTTAGAGATAAGCAAAAAGATGCAATAAAGACAAATCAAAACAAACACAACCCGAAGCTGGGAGAAATAATTTATAAACTAACTGATCCATATCCAGAAAGGCGATACAGCAACATAAACAGACTTATATCTGATCTGAAAAATATTTCAAAAAAAGGTAAAGATTACAAGGAACAAATAACTGATTCTATCTCACTTTTAAGATTCCCGGGCAAATTATACGGCAGGGAAAGCGAAATTAAACTGGTATCAACAGAATTTGACAGGTGTACTATAGGTATAAAGTCCCTCATTCTCATAAAAGGGCAGCGCGGCATAGGAAAAACGTCATTAATTCGGGAATTTGAGGAATATGCTAAAAACTCGGGATATCTCGTTCTAAAATCGGCTTGTGCTGAAAATATGCTCTCCTACCCGTATTCATCAATCGTTAATTCGATAGAGGAATTTCTATTAAAAATTTTCAAAAACACAAACTCAACAAAAGATGTAAAAATAAAATCTGATATCTTAGCTGCTCTCGGAGACAGCGGAATATCGCTTCTCTCCGGACTCATTAAGAATCTGGAATTTGACAAATACATCAATAAAGACTCAGAAATACTTCTAAGCGATATACATAGAATTAAGCATCTTAATAACATCCTTGTAATAATAATGGAAATTATAGCCCGCAGCAATAATAACATTCTCATAAGCATAGACAACGCTCATATCATGGATAGCGACTCAGGTTATTTTATAAAAGATTTGCTGGAAAATAAAAATATAAAAAATGTTGCTGTTATGTTGGGAATAACGTCAGGAAAAATCAATTCTTACTTTGAAACTTACACTCCAGATTATTTAAATATCCGGAAACTTGACATAATTCTATCCGGACTTGTTATCGATGACATATATAGATTCATAAAAGATTCTACAGGAATGGAAGATGATACGGCATATGGGATTACGGGAGAACTATTCAAAAAGACAAACGGCAATCCCGATCATCTTCGTGAATATATGGTTTCATTGTATGAAAACGAAATAATAAAATGGGATAAGAAGTGGATTTGCGATCTTGATAAATTTACCTATTTTGTTAATTCAAATACAATAGCAGATCTTTATAACATGAGAATTGGGAAGCTAAATGAAGAAGAACCCAATTTCCTAAAAATTGCAGCGGTCTGCGGCAAGGATTTTAAATTAACTGTTCTAAAAGATTGTTTTAACTTCGATCCCATCAGCTTATCCCAGATAATCATATCTCTTGAAAATCACGGGATAATATCAAGCCGAACTGATGATAATTATATATTTCAGAAGGATTACTATTATGATGCGGTAAGATCGCATATTACAGCGGAGGAATTTAGATTATACAATTCGACACTCGGTTTTTACTTTATGAAACTTGCAGATACCGATATAAGCTGTAAAATAAAAACAACAGATTATCTGAATGAAGTTATTGAAGATCTCGATCAGACAAATAAAGAATTTATGATTGAGAGCAACTACCAGGCTGCTTTATATTACAAAGAGAATGTATCTTACCAAAAGGCATATAAATACATAAAGAAATCAATTTATCTCGTTGAGAATCTCGGCAGTAAAATTATCAAGTACAACAACAAAATTAAATTATTCTACCTTGCCATAGAGTTGTCGTATTTGAGCGGTGATGAAATAGGGCTCGACAACCTTTATAAAATGGCAAAAGACATGTCAATATCGGTAGAAGACCGTGCGAAAATTGATGAGTTTGAAATAGAGTATCTTATGTCAAGATACAGGATAGAAGATGCATTAAACAAGGGAGTTGAAGCACTTAACAAACTCGGGATTCCATCCAAAAGAGAGCCTAAAATATTTGATATTTCCCGTTCAATAATAAAATTATTTTTCTATTTACTCCTAAATGGAAAGATAGAAAAAATAGAAAAAAGGGACTACATAACCGATGACAAAATTACAGTCATAATAAAAATCCTTGTCAGCATGGGATCCGGGGCATATTACCTGTCAAGAAACCTGGTATCCGACCTCATTTTCAAACTGGTTTACTTGACATTCAAACACGGGTTATCAGACCTAACACCATTCATATTCTCATCATACAGCATCGTACTTTGCGGGCCGTTGAACAGGATAGACTTAGGATTCAGATATGCAAAAATAGCCGAACGTTTATTACTGAGATACCCCAATAAACATTATTATGCACGCACTGTATTTATGATGAGCTATTTTGCCCTTCACTGGAAAGAAGAATCCGAACATTTCAGAGAAAATATTCTTGAGGCGGCGAGAATAGGATATGAAACCGGAGACTACGAATACTCTTCAAGCCTAATAACAATATATATACTTATAAACATTTACAGCGGTAAAAGCCTATACAACATAAATAAAAAATATGAGGAATTACTCCCTAAAATTTTGGAACAGCGACAGGAAAGATTCATAATTGTTTATAAACTCTACGGGCAACTTATTCACAATCTGCTTGGAAGGAGTGAAAAATACACCAATCTTGACGGATACAGAGTAAAATCTGACGAAATAAAAAAGCACATCAACGAAGATAATGATAAATCCCTGAATTTTATCTACAAAGTTCACAAGCTTGTACTCTCATATCTATTTGAGGAATATCTTGAAGGCTTGATAATTACTGATAGCATAACAGATTATGATAATTTCATCTCAACGCCTACATATATACAGATGCTGTTTTTTTCATCTCTGACATTTTGTGCTCTTTTGAATGAAAACACGGGTAATCATACTGATTTAAAAAAGAAACTTTTTTACAATCTAAAAAAGATGAAAAAGATCAATAAAATGACAGAAGGTAATTTTATCAATAAGATTACCATTATAACCGGAGCATACAACATATCCATAGGTAACGACCGTAAAGGCAA
>JBFZEO010000097.1:0-4705 GCA_041306845.1 Spirochaetota bacterium | reverse complement strand
ATTTAAACTTTTCTCAAGTTCAGCGAGATTTTTCATTATACTTGAATTTAAACCGTCAAAATCATCATCAGTTATGCCGTTCATCTCATTGGAAATCTTTCCATTTTCATCGGAACTGACAGGCATATTATCATCCGTCAATCCATTATCGTTACCGGCAGAAAAGTCCTCCTCCTCTTCAACGACACTTATTTTATTATCGTCAGTAAGTCCGGCTTCAAGCTCATCATCTGCCTGATTTGCACCTAAATCAAGATCTGCTTCCGGTATATCGTAGTCCAAACCGTCATCGGCAGTAACAGTCCCATTCTCTCCGACATTAGAATTTGGCTCATCAAAAATCTCACCCATATCAGACTGCAAGCTTTCGTCAAGTTCAGGTTCATAAGAATCGATCGAAGGAAAATCATTTATCGACTTATCAAGAGTATCATCAAACTCCTTGTTGTCATCATAATCACCAAGAAGGTCATAATAACTCCCAAGTTCTCCAGGATCATCACTCTTTTCGTTGAGTATCGGGTTTTTTTGATTGTTTTTCTTTGCATTTTTATCAGGAGCTATCTTTTCCGAAAGTTTATCAAACATCTCAGAAAGTTTATTTTCAAATTGCTCAAGACCAGAACCCATTCCACTGCTGCCTGCCCCACGCTGCTCGCCGCTATACCCTCCGGATGCTCCGGGATAATTGTTAGCCCCTGGTTGAAACTGCTGCTGTGGCTGCTGCGAAGCTGGGTACTGAGGAAACTGCTGCTGTGGCGGGTAAGGTTGGTATTGTGGTTGCTGTTGCTGCGGTGAATAGGGCGGATACTGGGGATATTGAGGGGGATAGTTTTCATTAGGAGTCGCCGGAGCAGATTTATCATTTCCACCGAACCTCTTTCCTGCATCCTCATTATCATTATTTACAGCAGGCTTCTCATCAAAAGAAAGTTTTCGGTTGTCCATTCTGTCATTATAAACTTCGTTATCATCGAGAAGTCCAAGTATGGTTGATTTCTTAAGATCATCGATATCCTGATCATTGATATCATCCCCCTCATCAACAGCATCCTTTAGACTGACTATCTCATCTTCCTCATCGATTGTGTAGTCCGGTTCGAGATCCCCAATATCGATTATGGGAGAGTCATCGTCAAAGGCCTTTGCAAGAGCCTCCTCCATATCTCCAAAACCGGTTTGCTCTACATAAATATCTTGTTCGTATTGTTCAAGGTCAATGTCATAGAGCATATCTCTGTAACGTCTTGCCCTGTCCTCATCAAGATTGATATTGCCGATAGTGTCCTCATACATCTTAAGGTATCTGTTAAATTTATTAACATCGGAATCAAGGCTTACCAATTCAGAATCTTTTATTTCAAGATTAGGCTCAATAAGACCTATCGCCTTATCAATCTCTCCGCCTTGTTTATATGCCATTGCGAGATTATATTTTACAATGTCGTTATTGTTGTCTATAGCGTATAACTTTTCAAAAATTTCTATTGCTTTGCGCTGCTGTCTGTTGTCCATATAGAGGGTTCCAAGGAAAAACAATGCGTCCTTATTCTCCGGTTGTGTTGCCAGGAGGTTCTGGAGAATCTTAATAGACTCTATGTAATCTCCACCGTCATAGGCAATCTGAGCCATTTTTATTTTATTATCCACATCGTTTGGGACTATCTTCTCAACCTTTTTCAATTCCTCAAGAGCTTCATGATTCTTGCCCAGAGAGAGATAAATACCGGCGAGGGACTTTACCCCATCCAAACTATTCGGATCCTTTTTTATCAACTTGCGATACATATCGATTGCGTTGTTAACATTTAACTTTTCCTCAACACGGGCAAGATTTACAAACGACTCATCATCATCCGGATCAATATCAAGTATTTTTTCATAGACATTTTCTGCTTCTATATATTTCCCGGAGTTTTTATAGACACGTGCAACATTTTTAAGAGCTATAGTATAATTAGGATTAACAGATAATGCTTCATTATAAAGTTTAATAGCATCATCATACATGCCGGATTTTTCATTAAGCAAAGCAAGGTTGTTTTTGGCCTTTATATAATTATCATCAAGAGTAAGTGCACCCTCATAACAATTACGAGCCTCTTCAAAGTTGCCGAGTTTTTCATAAAGCACTCCAAGATTATTGTGAGCCTCTATATAATTCGGGTTATTCTCAACTGCTTTTTTGTAATGATAAACAGCCTCATCATATTTTTCGAGCTTTTCATAAATAATTCCAAGATTATAATGAAGCTTGATGTTGTTTGGATCGGTTTTTAATCCGTGTTGATATGTATTAATGGCCTCTTCATACCTTTCCAGTTCCTGATAAACAATTCCCAAATTATTATATGGCAGATCATAATCCGGATCCTTGTTAATCGCTTTTCTGTAATATGAAATGGCCTCATTGAGCCTGTTCAGAACTCTATAAACATTCCCCATGTTATAATAGATATCAGCCCTATCGGGATTTATCTTTAATGCATCCTTAAAATACTTTATAGAATTATCGTAATCACCATTTATCTTATATAAAACACCTATGTTGTTATAAGCCTCAATTATCTTTGGATCTTTAGATATCGCTATCTTATAATTGTTTATCGCCTCGTTATACCTTTTAAGGGATTGATAACAGTTTCCAAGCAGAAGATAAACATAGGGAACATTGGCTTCTTCGAGAATTGATTTATTTAATAACTTTATGGCTTGCTCAAAATCTTTGATTTTTATACAGAATTTGGCTCTTACAACGAGTTCTTCAATGTTCATTACATTTCCCTTTAATAGTTTGCGGATTGTCCAAAAACAATCCGCAAACTTGCCGTCTTAATCCGAAAAACAGAATCAGATTTATTACAAACTATACAACCATATCTATATAATAGTATAAATTTTTATTTAATACATCTTATAAAAATTTCATCAGAGAACTCGCTCTCATGATTTTCACCCTCAGTATCAAACGCACTTATCCGTATATAATATATCTTATTCAGAGTTAAACCGGTCAACTCTACATAGTTATTTTTAACTATTATCGGACTCTCCCCCTCATTAGCTTCACTGCAAAAATAATTATCCGGTTTTATTCCATAATATATTTTGTACCCGGCAATATCACGCTCCGAATTACTATTCCATCTCACTCTTATTTTACCATCAACCGAATCTGCTATTATGCCGGTTGGTGAATTTGGTACAAGATTTTTGTTATATTTGAGTGTCAATCCAAGGAAACGCGGAGATATTTTATTTGAAATTCCCGGGAGAAGTACAACTTTCCACTGGAAAAATTTTATTTTCTTACCCCGCAACGATTGCTTGTCAAATTTCACCCATTCCAGCTTATCAACAACATTCACAGTATCATCCTCTATAAAACTCCTGTCTGAATATCTTATAAAAAACTGTGCGGCACTATAATCCGGCGTCTCACAGAGGAAATCGACAGAATCAACATCAAAAATAGCTCCGTCAAGATTAATTACCTGAGAAATCAACGCACCTCCAGCTGAATTGTATAATTCGGTCTCAATATCGCTATTTTGCGGAATTACAACAAATTCATCGATAGCACCGGTAAACCCAGATCCAATTGTTATGATACACCTGTTTTTTGGACTATATATCATATTTAAAACAGAACCGTCAATTGTTCCATCGGTTGTAGCACAGGCTATCCCGGCCTCCACGCCATTAACCAGCACTTTTATGAGCCCTGTGAATGCATCATACTTTATGTTAATGGAATTCCACTCGCCAATCTTAAGAGACTTGTATGTATCAATCCTCAATGACTCCTTTTTATATGAATCCAGACTGAACATATTATTAAAAATCAGAGAAAATTTCCCCTGATTTAGTGTACCAACTATACTCTGATCTTCAACAGCGTCCCTTTTAATGTCATAAAACTGCGATCCTATCTTAAAGATTCCTTCGTTGTTTCCGATGTTTGAAGGGCAGACCCAGAATCCTACAGAAAATGAGGGGAGTTTAACTCCATTCCTGAAAAAAGAGTTTTCATTACCGGCAAGCTCTATCTTATGTTCCGTCTTAAAGAAATATCCTGATTCTTTTATATACGATCCCTTCTCTTTAAAGAAGAAATTCTTTGTCATGTATCTGTAATTACTATCAACAGTCCCCTGATTATCCTTATCAAACGTTAGATAAAGATCGGGCTTGTTATTTGAAATGGTTTTGTTCTTTTTTATCTCATAATAGACCGGATTATTTCCGGATTTTATCTGTTCAACATTATCAAGACGGAATATCTCATTGCGGAAATTATTATCTATTCCCCACCTGACAGACTCCACAGCTCCTGCACCCGACACGATAAATATAAAAAAACTAAAATATATCAGAGTTTTACTCAATTTAATATCTCCCCATGTTCACCTACAACAGTTTGAAATAATAAATTATATTTTAAAAATTGTCAAAAACTATAACGATTCGAAATATACAACGTTGATGAAAATGTTTAAACGAGGTTCTTATAAAAACATGAATTTCATAATATTTCTAAAACATGAATTTCATAATATTTCCCAAACATGAATTTCATAATATTTCCCAAAGATGAATTTCATAATATTTCCCAAACATGAACTTCATAATATTTCCCAAACATGAACTTCATAATATTTCCCAAACATGAACTTCATAATATTTCCCAAACATGAACTTCATA
>JBFZEO010000096.1:0-8277 GCA_041306845.1 Spirochaetota bacterium | reverse complement strand
TTTTAAATTCAGTCCCGTGAAGTTTCTTAACACCCTGTATCTTTAGAATGTTAGATCCTATTCCGTCAATCTGAGCGCCCATTGAATTTAACATATTGCATAAGTCTTGAACATGAGGTTCGCTGGCTGCATTGGAAATAATTGTTTTCCCTTCCGCGAGAACAGCAGCCATAACCGCGTTTTCAGTTCCGGTTACAGAGGCTTCATCAAGGAAAATATCTCTACCGATGAGTTTATTTGCCGTAAATTTAAAAATAGTGTCTATCTCAACAGAAGATCCGAGTTTTGTTAATGCAAGAAAGTGAGTATCAAGTCTTCTTCGTCCGATAACGTCGCCGCCGGGTGGAGGTAATTCAACCTCGCCGCATCTTGCTAAGAGCGGACCGGCAAAAAGAATCGATGTTCTTATCTTGCGTCCAAGGTCAGAGTTGATTGACGACTTTGTGATCGTTCCCGTTATTTTATAAGAATGGGAATCGAGCTTTTCAATGGTTTTACCTAACTCTGCTAAAATATCGAGCATTATTAAAACATCTTCGATCTCCGGGATATTCCTTAGGATTACCTCTTCGTCGGTTAAAACAACCGCCGCTATTACCGGGAGAGCTGCATTCTTATTACCATTGGGTTTTATTGTTCCGCTTAACGGGTAACCGCCCTCAACTATATATTTTCTTGCCATTATACCTTCCATTTTTTTTGAATAATACTATATCGTCACTCCTAATTACCTCATTTGGTTTTTCATTTGTCCTTTTTTATCCTTACTTCGTCGCTAAAAACGTCATATGAGCAAATCATATTTCGTTTTTTTTTATCGTAATGGCAAAAAAATTACTTCATTAAAAATCCAAAGCGGGTAATTAGGAGTACCCATATATAAAAATCAAAATTTGGATTACTTGTAAAGTTAAAATATCATTTATATACAAATAAAAGTGTAATTTTCAAAAAAATTATTATAATATTTGATAAACTATGTTCAATTGTGTTTTAATTTATGTTGCAGGGAGAAACTCATGATAGAATATTTATGGATTATATGGCTGGTTGCAGGCGTTTTTTTTCTTATTGCAGAAATATTTACAGCAGGTTTTTTTGTTTCCTTGATAGGAATTGCATGTTTTGCATCCGGATTTACAGCGTTATTTATAAAATCTATTCCAATTCAATTATTAGTTTTTATTTTATTTTGTTTGATCTTGTTGATTTTTATAAGACCGATTATAAAAAAATACACTAAAGTTGATTCTACACCATCAAATGTTAATGCTCTTATCGGAAAAGAGGTTGTTGTTTCAGATGATATCTATAATCTGGAATCAAAAGGATATGTTAAATCCGGCGGTGACTACTGGCGGGCAAAGTCAATATCCGGAGAAACAATTAAAAAGGGAACTCCGGTTATTATAGAAAAAATGGAAGGTATTACAGCCTTCGTAAAATTGAAAAATGATCAATAGGAGGATTAAATGTATTTTGAATTAGTTGCTTTAGGTGTTGTGGCTTTTCTTGTGCTGATTTTGTTGGCAAGCGGGATTAAGATTGTAAATCAGTCTACGGTTAAAATTGTTGAAAGACTCGGTAAATATCACAAAACCCTTGAAACAGGTATAAATGTGATTATCCCATTCTTCGACAAAATAAAATTAATACAAAATCGAACGACAAAAACAGATTATAACGGGAAATCTTATACTCATACAAATTATACAGAGTATATCGATCTGAGAGAACGTGTTTTTGATTTTGCGAAACAGACTGTTATCACAAAAGATAATGTAACTATTGAAATCAACGCTATGCTTTACTATCAGATAACAGATCCGTTTAAAGCCGTTTATGAGATAGAAGATCTTAGTATGGCGATAGAGAAATTAACTCAGACTACTTTGAGAAATATTATTGGTGAATTGGAACTTGACCAAACATTAACAAGCAGAGACACGATAAATACGAAGTTAAGAGAGATACTTGATGATGCTACAGATAAGTGGGGCGTGAAAGTTAATAGGGTTGAGCTGCAGGATATAATGCCGCCTAAAGAGATAAGAGAAGCTATGGAAAAACAGATGAGAGCAGAACGAGAAAGGCGGGAAACAATCCTCAGAGCAGAAGGAGAAAAGAAGTCGGTTGTTTTGCAGGCGGAAGGTGAGAGAGACAGATTAATCGCAGAGGCAGAAGGTTACAAACAATCACAGATTCTAAAAGCAGCCGGGGAAGCAGAAGCAAAATTTATAGTTGCAGAGGCAGAGTCAAGAGCGTTGCAGGTAATCAATAAATCTTTAAGCGGAACGAACGCCATGGATCCGACACAATATCTTGTGGCATTAAAATATGTAGAAGCATTAAAAAGTATAGCTTCACAACAGGGTGAAAAAGTGATATTCTTGCCTTTTGAATCATCAGCACTCATGGGGTCGATTGGTGCAATCAAAGAGGTTTTTACAAAAAATAAATAGGAGTCAATTTTATCATGGATAAAAAAATAACGATTGATTATTCATTTACTTATCCTTTTATCAACGATGAGAAAGTAAATAGTTATAAGAAGGAAGTTGAAAGTGCAATGGAAGTCTTATCTTCCGGTTCTGGCGCTGGTAACGATTTTATCGGATGGAGAGATCTGCCGTCAAAGATGCTTGTTTCTGAGGAGTTTAAAGAGATCCTATCTGTTGGGAATGAAATTTTCGGCAGTGCAGATTTACTGGTTTGCGTTGGTATCGGAGGCAGCTATCTTGGAGCAAAAGCTGTAACTGAGGCGCTTTTAAACCCATTCCACAACATGCTGCCTAAAGAAAAAAGAAAAGGACCAAAAATAATTTTCGCCGGACAGAACATCAGCGGAACATGGTTAAAATCTGTTTTAGATGAAATAGAATCCTCAAAATCTGTATATGTGAACAATATTTCAAAATCAGGAACGACAACAGAACCTGGAATTGCCTTTAGGACAATTAAGAATCTGATGGAAAAGAAATACGGGAAAGTCGATGCTGCAAAAAGGATAATAGCAACAACAGATGCGAAGAAAGGTGCTCTGAGAAAACTTGCAACAAATGAAGGTTATAGAACTTTTGTTATCCCTGATGATGTCGGTGGTAGATTTTCTGTTATGACTCCAGTTGGACTCTTGCCGATCGCTGCAACCGGTATCGATGTGACTAAACTTTTGAAAGGTGCTATTTTTGCATCTGAATATGGTAAAGAAAAAGATATAAACAAGAACCCGGCTGCGATGTACGCTCTTGTCAGAAATCTTTTGTTAAAAAATGGATATCACACAGAGATCCTTGTTAATTATGAACCGGTTCTCCACTTCCTTAGTGAATGGTGGAAACAGCTTTATGGTGAAAGTGAAGGTAAAAATGGTAAAGGAATTTTCCCGGCTTCTGTTGATTATACGACAGATCTTCACTCTATGGGACAATGGGTGCAGGACGGACAAAGATTTATTTTTGAAACTCTCATTAACATAGAAAAACCGATGTCTGATTTCACTATAGTTTCCGATAAAGAGGATCTTGACGGACTCGAATTCCTCGCCGGTAAAACTTATGATGAGGTAAATAAAAAGGCTTGCCAGGGAACTTTGATTGCCCATTACGAAGGAAAAGTTCCAAACGTTCTTATCAATGTTCCGGAACTTAATGAATATTACCTTGGTCAATTGTTGTTTGTTTTTGAACAGGCTTGCGGTATATCAGGATATCTGCTTGGTGTAAATCCGTTTGATCAACCGGGAGTTGAAGCGTATAAAAAGAATATGTTCGCTTTGCTTAACAAACCGGGCGAAGAAAACAAAAAAAACAAAGAAATACTTGAAGAAAAAATTAAAAAACTTCCTTCCGGAAAAGTTACAAAATAACAAATTAAGGAAAAACAGCCTGTTTAATAAACAGGCTGTTTTGTTAAATACACAATGACAAACAATAAAATATTACTTATTACACCCCCTTTTATGCAGGCATCATCGCCATATCCGGCTATGCCTTTTTTGAGCAGTTATTTGAAATCTACCGGATTTGAATGTGATCAGCTTGATGTTAATATAGATGTAACTTGTTCGATATTCAGTGGTTTTGGGTTAACAAAGATATTTGATTCTGTGATTATTGATAATATAAACGATGTCAATCTCAGAAATATATATAATAATCGAGATTTATACATCGAGAATATTGATTGTGTTGTGGATTTCTTAAGAGGTAATAATTTATTACTTGCTTATAAAATAGTACAAAATGATTTTATTGTAAAAGGAGATAGATTCTCCATTCTCAAACACATTAAGTTTGATGAAAAATCTATAATCGACAAGGCTAAGTTTTATGCCTCTCTTTTTATGGATGATCTTGTTGATTTTATAAAAAATGCAGTATCGCCTTTGTACAACATGACTTCCTATGGAAGTTCAATTGCCGAGTCGCAAAAAGATTTTTATGTCATAGATAGCGCACTAAGTAAAGAAGATGTTATCTTTTATTTTATTGAGAATGTGCTTGCTTCCTATGATTTTACAAAATATAATATTTTCTGCATAACAATCCCATTCCCTGGAAACCTGATCCCGACTCTAAAAATTGCCGGATTTATA
Organism: Spirochaetota bacterium; assembly: GCA_041306845.1. GTDB lineage: Bacteria > Spirochaetota > GWE2-31-10 > GWE2-31-10 > GWE2-31-10 > JBFZEO01. Next base: position 3,680 of record JBFZEO010000096.1, on the reverse strand, counting down.
AAATCAAAATTTCCAGATAAAAAGATAATAATCGGCGGCGGTTATGTAAACACCGATCTTACTATGCTGACGGATAAAACTATTTTTAAGTATGTTGATTTTATCTCGTGCGGATGTGGAGAAAAAAACCTTGAAAGTATTATCAGATATATTGGCGGTGACTCAAAGTCTGCGAGTTTAAACGATGTTTATTTTGTTGAGAATGGAGAACTTTGTTTTAGAAAGGGTAAAAATTTAGATAAACTCAGGAAATTTTATATTCCAGACTATAAAAGTCTCGATTTAAAAAAGTATTTTTCCATTCAGGAAACAACGAATAAAATGCATGCCCTGTGGTCGTCAGGAGTTTTCCTTAAGTTGATAATGGCGAGAGGTTGTTATCATCACGGATGTAACTTCTGCGATGTCGGTCTGGAGTACATATCTGAATTTGTCCCTGATGATTATCATCATGTTATCGATGAGATTGAAAGTTTGATTAAAGATACCGGGATAAGAAATTTTCATTTTGTTGATGAAGCAATGCCGCCGTCTGTGATAAAGTATTTTTGTATGGAAATTATCAGGCGTAAGATAAATATAAGCTGGTGGGGAAACATAAGATACGAGAAGGCTTTTGATGAGGATTTGACAAGACTTATGAAGAAAGCAGGGTGTATTGCTGTTTCCGGCGGCATCGAGTCCGCAGTTAATCGGGTTTTGTTGTCCATGAACAAAAAAAAGAGAATCGAAGATGTTATAAAAGTTCTTAATAATTTCAAGAAGAATGGAATTCTCACACATGGTTATTTTATTTATGGATTTCCCGGGGAAAAAAGGGAGGATATTTTTGAATCTCTTGAGATAATCCGGCAGATGTTTTTGGGTAGAATACTTGACTCTGCTTTTTATCATAAATTTTGTCTGACAATCCATAGCAATGTTTATAAAAATCCCGATGACTTTAATATAAGCGTGAAGAAGAATCCCGGAAAGTTTGGAAATAATGATGTTGATTTTGTGGATAAGAGTGGAGTTGATTACGATCAGTTCGCTTCCGGAATAGAAAAGGCGATTTATAATTACAATTACAACAAGTGTTTAACTGATGATGTGATGGCTTTTTTTGAGAATGAAAATTATCGTATCAAAACTAAATCTGACTTTGTGAAAAAAAATCAGCATTCTCCACTAAAGAAAATATCACCGGAAAGCAGAATTTTTTGGTGCGGCAGCAAGTTGAGATTTGAAAAAAGTGGTGAAACATCGTTCTTAGTTGTGCAAAATTCTGTTGAGCCGCTTGAGTATGAACTTCCTTTTGAGTTGGCAGAATGGTTAAGTTGTGTTCTAAATTCCGGCAATTATTTAAAAATCAGCGATATTGAGAAAAGTTATCCTTGCGGAGATATAATTTCTTTTAGCGATTTGATATCTAACGAACTGATTGCAGATTTAAGAAAATATGATTTTCTTGTTTTATAATGGTGTTATAAGGAACCGCATGCAAAAATTCTATAGAAAAAGAAGTATTTTTACATGAGGTTCTATAGAATGTTATTTAGAGCGCAGATATGAGGTTAATTCTCTTATAGAATTCATCGTCTCGTTTTTTTCTAACATGGTCAAAAAGTTTTTTGGAACTTTGTCGATTTCCCAATCATTGTGATATTCTATAGAAATATACGTTTTGTTCTTATCAATACTTTTTATCGTCCATCGCCCGTAATTAAATTTTACTCGTCGGTACTCCGGCTGAATTTGATGTTCACTCTCATCGGTGAACCATTCAATAAAAGCAGTATCTTTTGTCTTTTCGACTCTCATTTTGATGTAGTAATCTCTGTTTTTTATCGGATTAAAGTTCAACACAGCATGAATTTTATATAATTCGTTTTCTCTGCCGGTAACTTCAAATTTAATAGTTTTTTTAAAAATTTGAGGATAGTTTTCAAAGTCGGTGATATTTTTTATTATATCCTCAGCATTTATATCATCGAGTATTGTTTCTGCTTTGTAGTATGGTTTGTCGCCCATATAGCTAAAAAGCTTTATGTTATCTTTCTGAAAATCAAAGGAGTACGCAACTTTTTCAAAAACATTACTTTGAGAATTAAGGAAAAATGATGTCGAGAAAATTATAAAAATAATAAAGGTTTTCATAAGCTTTTTTTATAATAAAAAAGAAATAATTTCAAGTTTATTTTTATGTTGACTAATATAAACCGAGTTATATAATGCACCTATTAATTTAGTAAACATAAGGATAATGTATGTTCTGGGAAAAAGAGATCGAATATTTGAACAGAGAAGATCTGGATAATTTAATTTTAATTAGAATTAAAGATGTTTGGGAAAGATGCAAGAGGTCTGATTTATATAAAAAGAAATATGCAGGGATTGAAGGTGTTCATAATTTTGATGATTTTAGGCGGCTTCCATTCACCACAAAACAGGACTTAAGAGATAGTTTTCCTTATGGTGATCTTACGGTAAATCTTGATGATGTTGTTAGAATGCATTCATCTTCCGGAACAACTGGTAATCCGACTGTTATTTTTCATACAAAAAACGATCTGAATGAGTGGTCAAATCTTCTTGCAAGATCGATGTATATGGCCGGTGTGAGGAAATCGGATATTTTTCAGAATATAATGGGATATGGTTTGTTTACCGGCGGGCTTGGTTTTCATTATGGAGCAGAGAAACTTGGAACAATGGTAATTCCCATTGCGACCGGTAATAGTAAACGGCAGATCTGGTTTATGCAGCAGATGAAAACGACTGTTGTTCATTTTCTGCCCTCTTATGCCTTGAGACTCGCTATGGTTTTTGATGAGGAAAATATAGATCCTAAACGGGATACCAATCTCAGGATTGGTATGATCGGAGCTGAGCCGCATTCTGAAGAAACACGCAGGAAGATAGAGAGTTTATACGGTATAAAGGCGTTTAATTCTTACGGTTTGTCTGAGATGAATGGGCCCGGTGTTGCCTTTGAGTGTGAGTATCAAAGTGGGATGCATTTGTGGGAGGATAATTACTATATGGAGATAGTTGATCCGGAGAGTGGTGAGGTTTTGCCTGATGGGGAATGGGGGGAGCTTGTCCTGACAACTCTGAAAAGGGAAGCGATGCCGATAGTTAGATATAGAACACGTGACTTGACCCGTATTATCCCGGGACAGTGTAAGTGCGGCAGAACACATCGGAGAATTGACCGTATAAAAGGAAGATCTGATGATATGCTGATTATAAACGGAGTAAATATATTCCCTATGCAGATAGAAAAAACGCTGATGCAGGTAGATGGAATCGGTACAAATTATGTGATTGAGGTTAAAAAAGATAAATTTCTTGATAAGATAAATATTAAGGCAGAGTTAGACTCTGCATTCCTAAAAAATAATAAATCATCTCCTGATATGATAAAATGTAAAGTTATGGAGTGTCTTAAATCAGAACTTGGAGTAAATCCGATTGTTGATCTTCTTGATCCGGGCAGTTTACCGGATCAGCAGGGTAAGGTAAACAGGGTCGTGGATTTGAGGGGTGATGTTATTTAGTTTTGAATTTTACATATTACTGACTTAGTGGATTAAGCTCGCAATAATAAAAAATCCCGACCGGTTAACGATCGGGATTTTTTATTATCTTTAGTTTTACACATCGAGATTTTTAACATAAGTTGCATTCATCTCAAT